>JBOGEK010000426.1:0-4859 GCA_050743645.1 Acidothermaceae bacterium | reverse complement strand
GCCGGACACTACACGGTGTTAGGGCTGCCGACGTCGACGAAACCGCCTTGGCCGTCTTTGCGTTCATCGTTTTGGTCTGGGCGGGGCCTGCGCTGCGTGCAGGCCGGATTGGAGTGCGAGGCGTGGTTGCTTCCCGAGCCCGCACCCGGCGGTCGCCCAGCGCCACCAGCACGCTCCTCGCGCCCAATGGTCTTCATCGGCTGGATGATTTTGCCTCTTCGCAGGAGCAGGATTTGAACGCGGCCGACGGCCGGCGCACCCCACCTGCGGCGTTGACTCCTCGTATGGCGACATGCGTAGCGCGCGGAAGTTAGCCCAGGAAAGTACCTACCGGCCGGCAACCGTTTGCGTCTGGGGTGCGTGATGGCTGGTGTGACGAGATCTGCCGGTGAGCCGTCGTGAAGCGCGAGGACGAGGCGGACTTCGAGGCGTTCGTCGCCACCAGCGGGCACCGGCTGTTGCGCACCGCCTACCTGCTCGTCGGCGACCTGCACAGCGCCGAGGATGTGTTGCAGACCGCGCTCGAGCGCACCGCGCGCCGCTGGACCCGCATCTCCGGGATCCCGGAGGCCTACGCCCGGACGGTCCTGGCGAACCTGGCAACCGATCGTTGGCGTCGGCGGTCCGCACGTCCGGCGGAGGTGTTCATCGACCCGCCGGAGCACTCTTCCACCGACTTCGCGGCCGACCTGGTGATCCGGGACGCGTTGATCCGAGCGCTCAGCCAGCTGACCCGGCGCCAGCGCGCGGTCTTGGTGCTGCGCTTCTTCGACGACCTGACCGAGGCCGAGACGGCGACCGCACTGGGAATCAGCGTCGGCACCGTGAAGAGCAGCACCAGCCGAGCGCTTGATCGACTCCGCACCCTCGCCGCACTACACGACCTGACCAACACGCCGACGACCACCACGCCCACCACCATGCCTACAAGCAGGGAGCACCTTCGATGACTGAGCCTGAGCGGATCGAGGAACTGCTGCGTGCCGCGATGCGCGCTCGCACCGATGGCACCGTGGTCGCGCCGGGGTTGGCGCGCACAGCGTTGCGTGGCGCCGCACGCGGACGTCGCGTGCAATACGCCACCACCGCGGCCGCCTCGGTCGCGGCCGTCGGCGCCGTGAGCGCGGTAGGCGTCGCCGTCCAACACTCTTGGCGCGGGGGCGCGGCTCCGGCACTGGGCACGATCCCGTCGGCGAGCAGCAGCTGTTACGACACTGCCAGCCCGACGCCCGGCGCGCCGTCCGCGAGCGCCACCGCCGCGGTCGGCAGCGCCCCGGCAAGCCAGGCGCTGGGAAGTATGGCGCCGTCGACGCCGACGCTGTCGCCTGGCGCGGACAATCCGCCGATGTCACATGCGCCGAGTCAGATCGAGGCTGTGACGCTCCCCGATCCGGCGCCGGGCTATCCGCTGCGCCGCGGCAACGATGCGGTGATCCCGACCGGCTTCGGTGCGTCATCGAACTACTGGACCGCGACCTTCACACTCGCCCAAACGCCCGCTGATTCGCATACCGCAGCCAACGGCGTGGTGGACACCGAGCCCGCCGGACCGGAGGCGACCGTGCTGGTCATCGACGGCCACCCCTTCGACCTAGCGAACCCGACCAGCATCGAAGGCGTTCCGGTGAGCGAGACCACCACCGTGCTCGGCCACAAAGCGTGGATAACCAGTGCCTGCGACCAGACCGACGTCGTGTTCTCGACTGGCCGTTTCCAGGTACTCCTCGCCGGCTTTCCCGGCGGCAACGACAGCGTGAGAGACGCGAACCTGGTCAGGCTGACCGCACTCGCCGACGCCTTGCGCGGCTTGCAGTAGGCGGCAACGCCACGGGCGGTGGTTATGGTTACCGAACGATCTTCGCGGCAGAGCAACTGCGAAAACCATTCCGCGACCGGAGACCACGCCTCCGCGCGGTTCATCGGGCCCTGAAAATAGTGAAGGGCCTCGGACCGCGTTTCCGCGGATCAGAGGCCCCCTTTTGGCGGTGGAGGTGGGATTTGAACCCACGGAGAGCGTTAACCCTCACACGCTTTTCGAGATGCGTCGGAGCGCATTCGTGGGGGTGTGCATAAGTACATCCTCGCAGGTCAGAGTCCTGCACGCACCAAGTGGAACCCCCGGATTTCAATACGAACTGAGACCAAAACTGAGACCACGGATCGCGAGTTCGGCCGACATCGGCTCGAGCAGGTCGTACGCCGCAACCGCTTGGCCAGCGATGCGCGTGCAGCGGCGAACGAGATGCTGGGCCGCGAGTTGGAGCGGCGCACTGGGCCGAGTTGGAGCGGCGCTGGCCCGCCCGGCTGCGGTAGCTCGCGAGACGGCTATGCGAGCCGCCCCACCTCTCTGACTGGGTGTGTTCGCTTTTCTGGATGAGGTTCTCGCTGCCGCAGCTTCGGCTGATTGTGGGAATAACCCCGCATGTGATGGTGCGGTGATATTCCCACTTCGTGTAGTGTGGGGATATCCCCATACCGGAGGTCCGAGATGCCAGCCATCAACGCGCGGAAGCAACAGGACGTCGCCGCGGTGATCAGGGCTGCCCGCGAGGACGCCGGCTTCAGCCAGACCGACCTCGCCGAACGGCTGGCGTTCTCCCGCGACTACATGGTCGATCTTGAGTCTGGCAAAGGCAACCTCTACACCTCGCGACTGTTCCGGGTGCTGCATGAACTCGGCATCACCGTCACCCTGACCTACGGGGACGACCGTGCCGGCGCTTGACTTGTTCCTGCACGAGGACTTCGTCGGAATCATCGAGCCGGACGCCCGCAACCACAGTCGCGTCACGCTCGCCGTTGACCGCGGCTACTCGGGCAGCGGCATCCTGCTGTCCGAGGCGTTCGCGACGCTGCCGGGCCGGCGGCCGCCAGTCGATGCGGTGTCGAACTTCCTCGGCGGTTACGTTCCGGAGGGTAACCACCGCGAGAAGATGGCCGCCAAGCGCCACATCGACGCGGGCGACCTGTTTGCGCTGCTGAACGAGTTCGGCGGCTCGATCGCCGGCGCCGTCACTTTGCGCCGGCCGGGTGAGAGCACCCCGAGCCGACCGCAGTACGAACCGCTAACCGATCGGGCGCTGGCCGCCATGCTCAGGCAGGCCCTCAAGGAGTCGGACCAGGGCATACCCGACGACAGCCGCTCCACCCTGCCCGGCTACCAGCCCAAGGTGTTGGTAGCCGAGGTCGACGGGCAGTGGTCCTATCCCCATGGCCGCGCGCACTCGACCTGGATCCTCAAGCCGCAGGTCCCCGCGCGACCGAACCGGATTTACGACGAGCACTACAGCCACCTGCTCGCCCGACACGTCGGCCTGTCTGCCTACCGCAGCGAGATCCGCAAAGCAGGCCGCACCACCTACCTGGCGATCCAACGCTTCGACCGCGAACTCGTCGATGGGCAGGTCTATCTACACCACCAGGAAGACCTCGCGCAGGCGATGGGACTGGACTGGCGGGACACCGACGTGAAGTTCCAGGAACCCGACTGGCCGACCGACCCTAGCCGGGCGACGGCCCGGCGCATCGGCGAACTGCTCGGATCGATCCCCGGCGGAGACGCGACCGTCGCACAGTGGCTCCGGCACCTGACGTTCCACGTCGCCATCGGCAACACTGACGCCCACGCAAAAAACGTCGCGCTGATGCACCTGCCCAGCGGTACCGAACTCGCGCAGATCTACGATGCGCTGCCGAACCTGTTCCAGGAAGGGCTGGTCAAGTTCGACCTCGCCCTTGCTCTCGACGGCGTCTTCGACCACCGTCGGATGTCGGTCGAACGCATCGTCGCCGAAGCAACATCGTGGGGCGTCATCACCGCGGCCCCTGCTGAGACGATCATCGGTGAATCCCTCACCGCCCTTAGTGGTGCCCTCGACGCCGTCAAGCCGCCGAAGCCGATATCACCCGGCCTCGGCGAGCAACTGCGGTGGAACGTCCAGCGACTGCTCGCCGGCGCCGAGATCAGCGAACCGAAACGCCGCCGACCGCCTACTGCTCGCCAACCGACACCGCTCTCGACGGTTCACCGTGTTAGTGGTCTGAACGTAGCCGGCTGATGCGGTCGAGGACTTCGTCGCCGTTATGTTGCTCGACGACGACGTCATCGACGATGGTGTGGGCGCCGGTGCCCACAAGCACGGCGTTCTACACGAGGATGCGTTGCACGTGATCGGCGGCTCGTACCACCGCGTGGCCTGCGCATCTGTCACGTGATGCCAGCCTGCCAGAAACACCTCGACCGGATGGGAGAAACGCCATGAGCCGAAAGGGAAAGGACTACCAGCGGGCCGCAGAATGGGCGGAGCACGATACGACCCTCGCGCCCACTTCGACGACGGCGCGGCGAGGTGACGCGGCCGCGACGTTCGGCCGTGATCTGCTCGAGCGATCCACAGGCGGCCGGCCGTCGCTCGATCCATCCGCGCGCCCGGGCCAACATTCTCCCGTGCGCCAGGTTCGGTTGCCAACCGAGGTAAACGAGCAACTTGCCGCGCTCGCCCGCGCCGAAAATCGCAGTCCTAGCGACGTCATCCGCGCAGCACTCGCCGACTACATCGCCTCCCACACCGCAAGCTGAGTACGGCAAACAAGCCGGATGGCATCGGGCTAACTGACGCGGACTTCGTTGGGCGGCCGGTGAGGTCCACGATGGGTCTTCGGACAGCCGTATGTCAGGCAACGCAGGCGCACGGCGTGTCGTGAGGGTCAGATCTGGATTGAACCTGGCTGGAGGCGCTGCGAGACGCCCCGGGCGCGCGCACCGGGTGGTGTGTGAACAGCCGGCCCGCTCGAACGGAACCGGCTGGCCGCCGGCTCGTCGACTGCGCGGCCGCCGCGACGCAATGGTCGAGCGCAGC
>JBOGEK010000425.1:0-8952 GCA_050743645.1 Acidothermaceae bacterium | reverse complement strand
CACACGACCGGCACCGTCTCCGTCGCGGTTGTCGTGGTGGTCGTGCTACTCGGTCCGAGTCGGCCGCGCTGGCCAGCGCTTGTGCGCTGGACGGCGTCCGGCCTGGCTTTGGTCGAAGCCGTCGCGGTGGCGACCGCACTGGTCGGCTCGGGTTATCACTACGCGACCGACACGCTCGGCGGCTTCTGCGTGGCCGTGGGTGCCGTGTTGTCGGTGGCGTTGGCGATCGACGCGGTGTGCGTAAGGTCGATGCATGAACCTCGCCAGTAGCGAACGCCGCGCGATCTGCGACCTGCTCGACGAACTCGGACCTGACGAACCGACGTTGTGCGAGGGCTGGAACACCGCCGACCTCGCAGCCCATCTCGTTTTGCGTGAAGGGCGGCTCGACGCGATGCCCGGAATCGCACTCAAGTTCTTGGCCGGGCACACCGCGAAAGTGCAGAAGACCCTTGCCCGCAAGGACTTCGGGCAGCTCGTCGACAGGCTTCGTACCGGCCCGCCGAGATTTTCGCCGTTCCGGCCGGCACGCCTCGATGAAGCCGCCAATGGCATCGAGTTCGTCGTCCACCACGAAGACATTCGGCGCGCGCAGCCGTCATGGCAGCCTCGAACGTTCGATCGACACGCCGAAGATCTGTTCTTCAAACGGCTTCGCTTCGCGACCAAATCCGCCTTGCGAAACAAGAGATTCGGTGTCGACGTCGTGCGAAGTGACACCGGTGACCGCATGAACGTGCACGTGCCGCCAGCGTCGGCAACGTCGGCCGGGCCGACCGTTACCGTCACCGGGCTGCCGTCGGAGTTACTGATCTACTTCTCTCGCCAGGGGCACGCTGCGGTCGAGACCGACGGCGACATTTTCTAGCCTTCGGCGCTGGTGTCTAGGTTTGGTCGGCCCGCGCCACGTGGCAGGCGGCGGCGTGGTGAGGTCCGAGCACGCGTAGTTCTGGTGTGACGTGGTGGCATTCTTCGACGACGAGCGGGCAACGCCACCTGAACCTGCAGCCAGGGGCGGGGTCGATCACTTTGGGTGGTTCGCCTTTGTCGGTCTCGGCGTCGACAGCCAGTGGGGCACGCGGGTCAGGGACAGCGGAAAGTAGCAGCCGGGTATACGGATGCTTCGCGTTGGCGAGCACGGCTTCGGTGGGACCGGATTCGACGATGTGGCCCGCGTACATGACGATGAGCCGATCGGCGACGTAGCGGGCGCTGGCGATGTCGTGGGTGATGTAGAGGAACGACACGCCCTGGGTGGTGCGCAAGTCGGCCATCACATTGAGCAGCCCGATGCGAATCGACACGTCGAGCATCGAGACGGGTTCGTCGGCGAGGATGAGTTTGGGCTTGTAGGCGAGCGCTTGAGCGAAGCCGATGCGTTGGCGTTGGCCGCCGGAAAGCTCGTAGGGGTAACGGTTCAAGATGTCTGACGCGGGCGCCAGACCAACGGCGTTGAGAACGCGTTCCGCTTCGTCGTAGCGGTTCGCGCGAGCGATGTCTTTGCGATGCAACTTGAGCCCGCGCATGATGCCGTGCGATACGCGAAACGCCGGGTTGAGCGAGCTGAACGGGTCTTGGAACACCATCGGCACGTCGCTGCGATAGGCGAGCTGGTCGCGGCGCCGCCGCAGCTGCGACAGCGGGCGGCCTTGATAGTAAATCTCACCGCTGGTTGGTTTGTAGACACGAGCGAGCAGCCGGGCGATGGTGCTCTTACCGCTGCCGCTTTCGCCCGCGAGGGCTACGATTTCTTGCCGGTCGATGACGATGTTCGCGTCATCGACCGCGTGCAGCGTCTTGCGCGACAGGTTGCCGCCGACCTTGAAGTGCCGGGTGAGCGCTCTGGTTTCCAGCAGCGGCGTGTCGGCGGTCGACGCGCTCGGATCGGCGTGGTTGAGGGTGTTCGTTACGGCGTCGGTCATCGTGTTTCGCCTTCCGCCGTACGCACGTTTGCGGCCGCTGCGAGTTCGGTGTGGAGCAGGCAGCGAGCCTTCGCCGAGCCGACTTGGTAAAGGTCGGGTTCGACAACGAGGCAGTCGCCGAAGACCTGGGGGCATCTGGGGTGGAACCGGCAGCCGGCCGGTGGAAAGCCCAGATCGGGCGGTGTGCCGGGGATGCCGGTGAGCTTGGTTTTTGGCCCAATGATCGAAGGGAATGCGTCGAGCAGGCCACGGCTGTAAGGATGTTGCGGGGTGTCGAAAACCTGACGGGTCGGGCCGACTTCGACGACCTGGCCCGCATACATCACGATCAGCTGGTCGGAAAAGTGGCTGACAAGCGACATGTCGTGGGTGACGAAGATGACCGCGAAACCCAGCTGGCGTTGGAGTTGTTTGATCTGCACCATCAGTGAGCGTTGCGCGACGACGTCGAGGGCGGAGGTCGGCTCGTCCATGATGACGAGGTCGGGGGTGAACAAAAGCGCCATCGCGATCATCGCGCGTTGCCGCATGCCTCCGGAAAGTTGGTGCGGATAACTCTTCAGATGGATCGGGTCGATTCCGACGAGTTGCATGACCTCGGAGGGCCGCTCGCGGGCGACGTGTTCGTTGTGCGCATCGATCGCGTCTTGAAACTGCGCGCCGATGCTCTTCACCGGGTTGAGCGCGTTCATCGCCGATTGCATGACGACCGAGAAGTCGCGCCACCGCAACACGTTCAGCTTCTTTTCGGTCATCGTGACCAGGTTGTTGCCGTTGAATATCACACTGCCGCCGGTGATCTCGGCGGGCGGGCTGAGCAGTTGTGCGATAGCGAACAGCATCGTCGATTTGCCGCAGCCCGATTCGCCGACCACGCCGACGAACTCGCCGCGATGGACGTCGAGGTCGACGCCGTCGACCGCCCCGACCGGCCCGCGCGTGGAGGCGTATTCGACGCGCAGGTCGCGAACTTCAAGAACGGGCGCGTTTGCCACGATGCCTCCGAACCGGCCGCAAGGCGGGATTGCTGATTTCGTCGAACGCGTAGTTCAGCAGCGCGAACGCGACCCCGAGCAGCGCGACTGCGAACCCGGGGGCAAGCGCCCACACCGGGAAGCCGCTGAGCAGCGCGCTCTGGTTTTGCGCCCAATACAACATGGTTCCCCACGACAGCGAGCTGGAGTCGCCCAGACCGAGGAACTGCAAGCCGGCCGCGGTCAGCACCGAATACAGTGCCGAGCCGAGAAACCCGGCCAGGATCAGCGAGGTCATGGTGGGCAGCACTTCGACGACGATGATGTAGGACCGTCTCTCACCGCGGACTCGCGCCGATTCGAGGAAGTCGCGGTTGCGCAACGACAATCCCTGCGCCCGCAATTGGTTCGCGCCGTACGCCCAGCCGGTGACGATCAGCACAACGATGACGACGGTCAGGTTCCCTTTGCCGGCATAGGTTGCGAGCACGATCATCAGTGGGAAGGTCGGAAGCACAAGGAAAACACCCGTGAGCATCGACAACGCGTCGTCGGCGATACCGCCCAGGTAGGCGGCCGACACGCCGATAATCACCGACAACACCGTAGAGCCAAGACCGGCAATCACCGCGATGAGCAGTGATTCGCGAGTGCCGTAGACCAGCTCCGTATAGATGTCTTGGCCGAGCTGCGTGGTGCCCATCCAATGCGCCAGCGAGGGGTGTAGCTCAGACGGGAACGCACCAACAGCTTGCGGATCGCCATGGGCCCACGGGACGAACAGGTGCGGGAACGCCGCCAACGCACAAAACAGCAAGAACAGCAGCAGCCCGACCATCGCCTTGCGATTGTGCAGCACCGCCCGGGCCAGTCCGCCGCGACCGCTGCGCCGTCGTGGTCGCGGCGCCCCAGTGACCGCGGTTCCCTCCGCCAGCGTGGCGGGCATCGGTGTGGTGGTCATCGCGGCTCAGCCCTTCGCCCGAGCGCGCGGGTCGAGCAGCAACACCGCAAAGTCGCACAGCAGCACGCAGATGAGCACCGCGACCGTCACCAGCATGAACAATGCCTGCAGCATCGGATAATCGGTGCCCGCGGTCGCCAGGAAGAACATGTGACCCAGACCCGGGTAGTTGAAGACGTACTCGACCAGGATCGTGCCGCCGATCACGTAGCCGAGCGACATCGCAAACCCCGACAGATTCGGCAGCAACGCGTTGCGCGCCGCATAACCCATCATGATTTTCCGATTCGAAATCCCTTTCGCGCGCGCCATCCGCACGTAATCCTCGGCAAGCGTGGTGATCATCGTGTTGCGCATCGTCAAGATCCAGCCGCCGATCGCGGTGATCAGGATCGTGCCGGCGGGAAGGATCGCGTGCTTGAGCACGCTGCCGATGAACCGCCACGACCACTCAGTGTGCAACCCCAGGTCGTAGTTGCCGTCGTTGGGCAGCAACGCGTGCGCACCATTGGCGAATAACAAGATGGCCACCAGGCCAACCCAGAAATACGGCAACGCCGACGTGACGACGAACACCGGCGGCACGACGCCGTCAAGAAATCCACCGCGCCGCCAACCCGCAACAATGCCGATCAACGTGCCGAACACGAACGCCATGACCGTGGCCACCCCGACCAGGCCCAACGTCCACGGCAATGCCTGGCGGATCATGCCGGCGACCGACGCGCCAAGGCTGCTACCGCCGATCGACACGCCCCAGTTGAAGGTGACCATGTCTTTCAAGTACGTGACGTACTGCCCCGCCAGGCTCGCATGAGGGTCGAAGCCGAACGACGCCAGCAATGCGTTCAACTGCGCAGTCGAGGCCACCCGCCCGCTGTGGTTCAACTGCGCCTTGAGCACCGACACCGGATTGCCCGGCATCATCCGCGGGATGAAGAAGTTCAACGTCATGGCCGCCCAGAGGGTGAGCACAAAGAACCCCAGACGCCGCAGTAGATATCTCACCGCGACCAGCTCCTCGTACTCACCCTCATCGGACGGCCTTTCGTGTCTGCCAGCCCTACTTCTGAGCCGACTTCGAGTACAGGTGCAACAGGACCTGCTCGTCGTCGGGGAAGTTCCACGGAGCCGGCTGGGCAAACGGGTTGTCCTTCGTCGGCCAGCCCTGCAAGTCGCTGGTGTTGTACTGGTACCAGTCGACCGACTCCGTGGTGGGGATGAACGGGATGTCCTTCAACATCGCTGCCTCGACCTGCTTGATGATCGAGACCTGCCCTGTGTCGTCCGCCGTGGCGTAGTCGTCGAACAACTTGTCGACCGCCGGATTGTTGTAGCGCTCGTAGTTGGAGGCGGCGTCAGTACCGACCGGCGCGGAGTTCTTCGAGTACAGCAACTGCCGCAGCTCGTAGTACGGCGACGGACCACCCGACAACTGCGGGCCGTACGCGAGATCGAAGTTGCCCTTGTAGAGCTTGTCGTTGTAGGTCTGACCGTCCAGATCCTGGATGGTCAAGTCGATGCCGATCGGCTTCAACTGTTGCTTGATGACGGCAAGAGATGCGTCCCAGTCGGTGTAGCCGGTGACGGTGATCACCGACAACTTCAGCGGCTTCGACGCCGAGTAGCCGGCGCTCGCCAACAACTGAGTGGCCTTCGCAACGTCGGGCTTGTCATAGCCGGACGCCGACAGCGCCGCCTGGTCAAAGTACTTGTTGAAGGTCGGGGTCACGATGCCGGTCTGGTTCGCGGCCGGCTGATAGCCACTCTCACCGATCTTCGAGATCTGCTCGCGGTCGAGCGCGGCAGCCATCGCTTGCCGCACGGCGAGGGTGCTGGTGGCCTTGTGCGACGGGTCGAGGTTCGGGATCAGCGCCACGTTGGTCATCGGTGGGAACCAGTAGTTGTTGCCCGGGTTCTTCGACTTGTAGGCCGCGTCGATATTCGGGATGTACTGCCCGCCCCACTGCGCCTTGCCGTTGGCGAGGTCGAGGTTGGCCGGGCCGTTGTCGAGATACGCCGGGTATTGCACCGTCTGGATGTACGGCTCTCCCGGCATCCAGTAATTCGGATTCGCCTTGTAGGTGATGTTGTTCGGCGCACACGGGCTGACCGTGAACGGGCCGGTTCCGACGGGTGCCGTGTCGGCCCAGGTGTCTGGCTTGGCAGCCGGGTCACCGGTCGACCAGATGTGCTGCGGCACGATGCCGACTTGACCAGCGAACAGGTAGAAGTAGGTCTTCGCGTTGCCCGCGAACGTCATCGTCACCTGGCTGCCATTGGCGGCAACGCTTTGCAGGCCGGCGCCGGTCCACAACGAGTAGTTGTCGATCGCCGGCACTGTCTTCATCAAGTTGAACGTGAACGCCACGTCGGCCGCCGTCATCGGCTGGCCGTCGCTCCATTTCACCCCGTCGCGAATCGTGAACACGATCTGGGTGCCGTCGGCATTCCACTGATATGCCGACGCGAGCATCGGCGTCGCCTTGCCCGACTGCAGCGAGTTCACATACACCAGCGGTTCGTAGACGAAACCGAGCGACAGCGAACTCACCGCAGGGTTGAACGGGTTGAACTGGCAGGTCCAATTCTGACCCGCCTCGTTCGAAATCGTGACCGAGCCGCCCTTCTTGTACGACGTCGCAGCCGCGCTGCCGCCGCCGCTCGACGCCGGGCTCGCACTGGTTGCCGTCGTCCCGGTGCTCGCACTGCCGGACGCCGTAGTGCCGGAACTACCATGGCTACTGCCACCACAGGCGGCCGCCAACAGGCCGACCGAAACTGCGACGGCAGCACCTTTCATGCGCCTCATCGTGATTGCCCCTCACTGCGCTTGCCGGATGTGTGGACGTACTGATCGCCGTACTGATCGCTGTCGTGGTGCGCTATTTCGCCGCGGGAGTCGCTCATGCGAGTGCTTCTTCGTCGAACGCGTCCGCGATTTCGCGCTCGCCCGCTACCGCTACTGCCTCGACACCTAGGGCGAGGGCGCCGATAAGTGGTGCGTCGAACGGAAACTCCGCAGGTACCAGCTCCGGTGGGAACGGGACAGCGGCGTCGAGAGCGCGCCGCAGGCCTGGTGCGATGTGCGACCACGACCTGACCATGCCGCCACCGACCGCGATTCGTGCCGGGTCGATGGCCACCGCGAGGTTCACGACGTGCATCGCGAGTTCGCGGACGAATGTGTCGACGATGTCGGCGGCAGCGGGATCGGTTGCCGCCCGGTCGAACAGTTCTGACGGCGATACCGGCCGGCCGAAGTGTTCGTTCGCCGCGGTCACCAGTGCCTTGCCGCTGACGATGTCCTCGAGCATGTCGCGGTGCGAGATCGCGACGCCGACATCGGTCACCGACCGAAGGTTGTAGCCGATCTCCCCCGACGCGCGATGCGCGCCGGTGATCACCTGGCCGCCGGCGACGATGGCGATCGCGAGCCCGGTGCCCAGGTTGAGGTAAAGGGCCGGATCGCAGCCGACAAGTGATCCCCAGCTCAGCTCGGCGCGTGCCGCCGCTTTGACATCTGTCGCGAGCTCGATCGGGACGCCGGGAAAAGCCTGGCGTAGCGCGGTGCCGAAGGGCAGCGACTCCCAGCCGGGGATCGTCGGCGCCAACTCGACCCGATCATCGAACGGGATTCCAAAGGTCGCCGCCCCGACCGCGGCGAGATGCCACTGATGGTCAAGCGACGCCAGCAGGTCGCGCGCGGCGACGATGCCCCGATCAAGCGCGGCCCGCGCACCGGCGTCCGCCTTGCTCTCGACGGTGGTCAATGCGAGGCGGGTGCCGCTGAGGTCGCAGGCCGCCACGGCGATTTTGGTGCCGCCGAAATCGAGCCCCAGGACGACGGGCGAACTCATCATGTGCCGGCATTTCCCTTGCGTTCGGCGACCAGGTTCACGATTGTTAGGAAAGTAACCTACCGATTGTTGCGAGCGCAAGACTGTGAAGTAACGGCTTCAGTACGATCTGCGTCAGGCCCGCGCCAGCTCAGGGAGGCTTCGGTGACGGTCGTGAGCAATGGGATGCCGGCGGCACGCCCGCAACTGATCCGCGCGATGAACGAGCAGGTCATGCTCGACTACATCCGGCGTGCGGGTCCGCTGTCGCGCGCCGACCTCGCGCGCATCTCCGGCCTGTCGAAGCCCACGGTGTCGCTCGCGCTCGCCAACATCGAACGCGCCGGGCTGGTGCAGCCTGCGGGTCATCGAACCGGCGTGCCCGGTCCGGCGGCAATCTTGTACGAAGTTCGCCCGGAGGCCGGCTATGTGCTCGGTCTCGACATCGGCCGTCAGTACATTCGCGGGGCGATCGCCGACCTTGCCGGCACGATCCGCACCCGCACGTCGCTGCGGGTCAAGGCCACCAACGGTCACGGGCGAGTGAAAGAGCTCGTCGGCTTGTCCCAGGCGTTGCTCGCTGAAGCGCGGCTTGCGTCGTCCGACCTCACCCAGACCGTGATCGGCAGCCCGGGTGTCTACGATCCGCGCAGGGATGCGCTCGCCCTCGCCGGCAGCCTGCCAGGTTGGGAGTCACCGACGGTTCTCGCCGAGCTGCGAACCGCGTTCGGCGCACACCTGATGGTTGAGAACGACATCGACGCCGCAGCGGTTGCCGAGCGAACGCACGGTCACGGTCGCGACGTCGACAGCTTCGCGTTCGTGTCCGTGGGCACGGGCATCGGCATGGGACTCATCATCGGCGGCAAGTTGCATCGAGGCGCCCATGGCGCGGCTGGTGAAATCGGCTACCTGCCGTTCTCCGAAGGTCATGGCGCCGACGTCGAAGATGCCAAGAAACGCGGCAGTTTCGAAGCGGCTGCTTCCGCGCCGGCCATCGTGCGGGCCGCAAAACGCGCTGGGGTCAAGGCTTCGACGTCCGCTCAAAAAGTATTCAGCGCCGCGGCAGACGGCGACGTGAAGGCCGCAGCCGTGGTCGCCGAAGAGGCTCTGCTGGTGGCCAAGGCCGTTTGCGCTGTTATCACCGTGATCGACCCCGAGCTGATCGTTCTCGGCGGTGGCGTTGGTCAGGCCCCCGGTTTCATCGACGCCGTCACCGACCAGCTCCACCAACTGTCGCCCGTATCACCCGAGGT
>JBOGEK010000424.1:0-14822 GCA_050743645.1 Acidothermaceae bacterium | reverse complement strand
GACGTCGACGAAATCCCGCTCAACAACGTGCGGCGCATCACCGCCAAGCGGCTGACCGAGAGCATGCAGCAGGCGCCGCACTTCTATCTCACGCGCGCAATCGACGCGGATGCACTGGTCGCCGCCCGCGCGCAAATCAACGCGGGGCTGTCGGCCGTTTCGGCGGATGCCGTCAAGGTCAGCATCAATGACCTGGTGGTCAAGGCGGTCGCTATGGCGTTGCGCGCGCATCCCGAAGCGAACGTGTAGTTCGCCGGCGAAAAGCTGCTGCGCTTCCGGCGGGTACACGTCGGTGTCGCGGTCGCACGTCCCGACGGCCTCATCGTGCCGGTGCTGCGCGACGCCGACACGTTGACGCTGCGGCAGATTTCCGCGCAGACGCGCGATCTGGCGACGCGCGCGCGCGAAGGAAAGCTGAAGCCGGAGGAGTTCAGCGGCTCGACTTTCACCGTCAGCAACCTCGGCATGTTCGGCGTCGACGAGTTCACCGCAGTCATCAACCCGCCGGAGGCCGCGATTCTCGCGGTCGGCGCGACGAAGCAGGAGCCCGTGGTTCGCGACGGCGCGATCGTCGTCGGACACACGATGCGGGTCACGCTGTCGATCGACCACCGTGCGGTCGACGGCGCGGGCGGTGCGCGTTTCCTCGCGACGCTGGCCGGCCTGCTCGAAAACCCAATGGCCGCACTGGCCTGAGCGGCTAGCGGGTAGCGGGTCGCGTGTTTAGTCGACAACCACGGTGTTCTTAGTCCGTAGTTGCCTAACGAACCGCGACCGGAGCACGACCGGACCGGCGCCCGCAGCAGCGCGCCTCAGGTGCCGCCGCTACCGCCGGGGTGGCCGAACTCCCAGTGCCACGGCTCGAACGGGTTGTGCACTGCCCAACTCGGATGCACCCAGCCGTACGAGCCGGCGTGCTGGGTCATCCAGCGGTACTGAGCCGAGCCGTAGTTTTGCACGCCGCAGCCCAGGTCGACCGCGACTCCCCAGCCGTGATTGCTCGTACCCGGAACCGCCGCAAACGAGGGTTCTTCGCGAAACAGCCTGACCTGATCGGAATACGGCCGGTACGACGCGTTGATGCACAGCGGTGAACCGAAGGCGCGCGCATATGCCTGCGACATCTTGTTGAAAGCGACGGCGGCGTCCGGCCGCAGACTTCCACCGCCGATGATCCGGCACAGGGCGGACGCCGGGATCAGGCCGTCGGAGTAGCCGCCCCACGAGCCCGACGGATACGACGTGCCAGAGGCCGCGGCGCACTCCGCGGGTGACGCATTCAGGCTGTTCGCCAACTCGCGTGCCCTTCGAGCCGCTGCCTGGCGCGCAGCCTCGTCGCGTGCGGCCTTGGCCTTCGCCGCCCGTTCCGCCGCCAACCGTGCCTGCTCTTTTTCGTACGCTGCTTGTGCGGCTTGCAACTTCGTCGCCGCCTTCGTCGCCTGCGCTTGTAACGCCGCGACCTGCGCATCGACCGACTTCTTCACGACGGTCGCAGCGCCCACGTTCTGGTCGGCCTGCGCTCGCAACACCTTCGACTTTTCGGTGTCGACCGCAACCTCGCGAAGCACCTCGGTTCGGTTGCTCTCGGCGTAGCTCAGTAATTGGTCGGCCTGGAGGGAGGTCGCGACATCGTCGTCCGACAAGATCCGCGTGACGATGTCGGGATCGGGACGCTCATATAGATCGCCAGCGAGCCTGGTCACCTGCGCGCGAAGCACGTCGAGCTTCGCGTCGAGCTTGTCGGCGGCCGACTTCGCCGCGGTCGCCTGGTGCTGCAACTGTGTGAGCTTGCCGCGAGCCGCGTCGAGGGTTTTCGCGCCTGCGGCCAACTGCGCCTGAATCGCCTTCGCCTCAGCCCGCATCGCCGCCAGTTGCTGCACGGTCGGCACGTTGGTCGTGCCTGCGGCCAGCGCGGACGACGACGGCGCCGCCACGACAGTGGCGATCATGGCGAGGCTGGCGCTGCCAGCAACTGCAAGCCTGACGGCGGCGTTCCGGGTGGCAGCGGGTCCGCCTGCGGCCTTCCCGACTGTGGCCTTCCCGACTGCGGAGTGCCTGAGACCATGCCATGTTCGGCGGGTCGATCGGTGACGAAGGATCACAGGCCGAAGAATTTCCTGGTCTAGGGGCAGCGGGGTCTAAGGGCAGCGGGCGACACGATGGCTCGGATCGCGATGGTATCCCGAGTTCGGCCGGTGATTGCGACGCAGCACCGCGGCACCCGCAGAAACCCTGCAGAGGTGCCATGGTCTCGACCATTTCAGCACCCGATCAGGCGGGGAATCGTGGGCAATCCGGGTCAGCGTGACCAACCTAACGCCCCTCCGCATCCCACCATGCGGACGACGCCGGGTAGCCTGAATCGTTGACCCGTCGGCACAGTCGAAGAGGCGATCACCCCGGTGTCCTCCACATCAGCACACCCGTTTGCAGGTTTTGGCGCCAACGAGTGGCTTGTCGACGAGATGTACCAGCAGTACCTCAAGGATCCCGCCTCAGTCGACAAGGCGTGGTGGGACTTCTTTGCCGACTACTCCTCGTCCGGCGGTGCCGAGTCGAACGGCGCCGCAGCCGCGTCGTCAACTGGCTCGTCAACGACCTCGCAAACGGCCCCGCCACGCACCGCGCCGTCCGACGTCCATGCCGCACCGGCCGAACCAGACGCCCCTGCCTCCTCAGCTGCGTCGGCCACAGCCGACGCCACCGTGCCCACGGCAGGTGCAGCGCGGCCGGCCGCCGTCCCGTCGTCCGCGCCGAAAGCCGGCGCATCGCCGACGGCGCAACCTGAGACCCGGCCCGCGGCCGACGAGCGTTCGCAACTGAGAGGCGCCGCCGCGCGCACGGTCGCAAATATGGAGGCGAGCCTCGCGATCCCCACCGCCACGAGCGTGCGCGACGTGCCTGCGAAGCTGCTTGCCGACAACCGTCTCGTCATGAACAACCACTTGAAGCGCGGCCGCGGCGGCAAGCTTTCGTTCACCCACATCATCGGCTTCGCGATCGTGCAGGCGGCTGCGACGCTCCCCGAGATGAACGTCGCTTACAGCGAGATCGACGGCAAGCCCGGCGTGCTGCGTCACGGTGACGTCAACCTCGGCCTCGCCATCGACATGACGAAGGACGACGGAACCCGCCAACTTCTCGTGCCGTGCATCAAGGGCGCCCAAAATCTCGACTTCGCGCAGTTCTACGCGACTTACGAAGACATCATCCGCAGGACGCGGTCGAACAAGCTCACCGCCGACGACTTCGTCGGCACCACGATCACGCTGACGAACCCCGGCACTCTCGGAACCGTGCACTCGGTGCCGCGGTTGATGCCCGGGCAGGGCTGCATCGTTGGCGTCGGCGCGATGGAATACCCGGCGCAATTCCACGGTGCGTCAAGTGAAACGCTGGCCCACCTTGCGGTCAGCAAGGTCATGACGTTGACCTCTACCTACGACCATCGCGTCATCCAGGGCGCGCAGTCGGGCGAGTTCTTGCGCCAGATCCATCGGCTACTGCTCGGCGAAAATGGCTTCTACGACGACCTTTTTCGGGCTCTGCGCATCCCTTACGAGCCGGTGCGCTGGGTGCACGATGTCGTCGCGACGCATGACGACGAGGTGGGCAAACCGGCGCGGGTCATCGAGCTGATCCACGCCTACCGGGTTCGCGGTCACTTGATGGCCGACACGAATCCCCTCGAGTTCGAGATGCGCCGCCACCCCGACCTCGACATCGTGAACCACGGCCTCACACTGTGGGATCTCGACCGGCAATTCGCCACCGGAGGCTTCGGTGGCCAGGCCGTCATGACCTTGCGCGAGATCCTCGGTGTGCTGCGCGACTCCTACTGTCGAACCATCGGCGTCGAGTACATGCACATTCAAGACCCCGACCAGCGCAAGTGGCTGCAGGATCGGGTCGAGCGAGCGCACAGCAAGCCGTCCCGCGACGAACAGCTCTACATCTTGAACCGGCTCAATGTTGCCGAAGCCTTCGAGACGTTCTTGCAGACCAAATACGTCGGGCAGAAGCGGTTCTCGCTCGAAGGCGGCGAGACGCTCATCCCACTGCTCGACAGCGTGATCGCTGAAGCGGCGCGCACCCCGCTCGATGAGGTGACGATCGGCATGGCCCACCGCGGGCGGCTGAACGTGCTCGCCAACATCGTCGGCAAGAGTTACGGCCAGATTTTCCGTGAATTTGACGGCAATATCGACCCACGGTCGGCGCACGGCTCGGGCGACGTCAAGTATCACCTCGGTGCCGAAGGCAGCTACAAAGCACACGACGGTTCGTCGATCACCGTCTCGCTCGCGTCGAACCCCAGCCATCTCGAGGCCGTCGACCCGGTTCTCGAAGGCATCGTCCGCGCAAAGCAGGACGTCTTGAACAAAGGCCCCGCCTACCCAGTGCTCGCGGTTGCGATCCACGGCGACGCCGCCTTCGCGGGCCAAGGCGTGGTGGCTGAAACCCTTAACCTGTCGCAACTTCGCGGTTACCGCACCGGCGGCACAGTGCACGTCGTCATCAACAACCAGGTCGGCTTCACGACCTCGCCGCTATCAGCGCGTTCGAGTGTCTACGCAACCGACGTCGCCCGCATGATCCAGGCGCCGATCTTCCACGTGAACGGAGACGACCCCGAAGCTGCGGTTCGGGTGGCCAGGCTAGCTCTCGAATTCCGGCAGGCTTTCAAGAAGGACGTCGTCGTCGATCTCGTGTGTTACCGCCGCCGCGGGCACAACGAGGCCGACGATCCGTCAATGACGCAGCCGCTGATGTACAACCTGATCGACTCGAAGCGGTCGGTGCGAAAGCTTTACACCGAGGCCTTGATCGGCCGCGGCGACATCACCGTCGAAGAGGCCGAAGCTGCGCTGCGCGACTATCGCGAGCACCTCGAAAAGGCGTTCGTCGAGACGCGCGACTCGACCAGCACGCCGCACGAGCCCGAAGTCGCAGGCAACGCGCCTGCGCCGGCACCCGATGTCGAGACTGCGATCAGCCTCGAGGTGCTCAAGAAGATCGCCGAGTCGCAGATCAACCTGCCGAGCGATTTCGTGCCGCACTCAAGGCTTTTCCCGCAGCTGCAGCGACGAGCAGCGATGGTCGACGACGACGCCATCGACTGGCCGATGGGCGAACTCATTGCGTTCGGGTCGCTGATGCTCGGCGGCCGCCCGGTGCGGTTGACCGGCCAAGACACCAGGCGGGGCACCTTCGTGCAACGCCACGCCGTGCTCGTCGACCGAGTCACCGGCGACGAATACACGCCACTCGCGCATCTCGATGCCGCCCAAGCGCCTTTCTATGCCTACGATTCGCTGCTCTCCGAATACGCCGCAGTGGGCTTCGAGTACGGCTATTCCGTCGTCCGGCCCGAGGCTTTGGTGGCGTGGGAGGCGCAATTCGGCGACTTCGCCGACGGTGCGCAGACAATCCTCGATGAGTTCATCTCGTCGGGTGAGCAGAAGTGGGGTCAGCGTTCGGGTGTGGCGATGCTGTTGCCGCACGGCTACGAGGGGCAGGGGCCCGACCACTCGTCGGCCCGCGTCGAGCGATACCTGCAACTATGCGCCGAAGACAACATGACCGTCGCGATGCCGTCGAGTTCAGCCAGCTACTTCCACCTGTTGCGCTGGCACACGTTGAGCCCACATCACCGACCGCTGATCGTATTCACGCCGAAGTCGATGCTGCGCTCCAAAGCAGCGGCGTCGCCCGCTACTGCGTTTACCTCCGGTAGGTGGTCGCCGGTGCTGGGCGATCCGCATCCGCAAGATGCGCAGGGTGTGCGCCGCATCGTGCTGTGCGCGGGCAAGATCACCTGGGCCCTGACCGACGCGCGCGCCAAGACCGGTCACACCGACACCGCGATTCTGCGGGTCGAGCAGCTCTACCCATTGCCTACCGATGAGATCAGCGCGGCAATCGCCGAATACCCGAACGCCCAAGAAATCCTTTGGGTGCAAGAAGAACCAGCCAACATGGGTGCCTGGACCCACGTCGCGATGCGCCTTCCCGAAAAGCTCGGTCGCCAGGTGTTCCGCGTCTCGCGACCCGAAAGTTCGTCACCGGCGACGGGTTCTCACGTGCGCAGCGAGCACGAGACCGAGAAACTCTTGTCGGCAGTCTTCCCGGGATAGGCGATGTACTTCACTGATCGCGGCATCGAAGAACTCGAGACCCGCAGGGGCGACGAGACCGTCACACTGTCGTGGGTCTCTGAACAATTGCGCACGTTCGTCGATCTCAATCCCGAGTTCGAGATTCCTGTCGAGCGGCTCGCGACCTGGCTCGCCCGCCTCGACGACGATGACGACGAATAACCTCTCCGCCGGATCACTCGCACTCCGACATCAGCGTCAGGCATCGCCGTCTTGTCGAATCGGTTCGTTGACGTCGAGGTCAACGTCTTGCGGATGTCTGCGCATTTCGACGTCCGCGTATGCCTCGTAGGCTCGCTCGTCGGCTTCAGTCAGCGGTGGCGCGAGCAGTGAACGTGGCCACAGCTTGCGCTGCCGCACGATGTCGATCTCGACGGCATAAATTGTGAACTGCGCCTGCAAGTAGAGCCACGACAACAGGCCGAGCACCAAGCCAAATACACCATACACGCCAGACGAATTCTTCAGCTCGTGCGCGACCAAATAGCTACCGATGCCTTGCAGCACCTGCCACACGATGGCCGCGAGAATCGCGCCGAGCAGCAACTCGCGGGTCTTCACCACGCTAGCCGTAGCCAGTCGAAAGCCGAGCCAGAACAGCAATGCGTTGAGCACGAACGACAATGCGATCGCTCCGACTCGCAGCGCGACGCCGACGCTGCCCGTGCCGCCGCCGATTGCTGAAAGACCGGTGGTCACCAACACACCGACTCCGACGACGCCGATCATCGCCACCGAGCGAAGCTGATTCTTGGGAAAGCCTGGGCGGTCTTTGAAGGGCACCTCCCATATCGCATTGAATGCATTTTGCGCCGCGGTGGCAACGCCGCGAGCTCCCCAGAACGTGCCGACCAGCCCGATGATCAGCCCGGCACCGGTGCGATTGAGCGAGCCAACATTCTTCTTCAGCTGGTCACCGATCACCGGGAAGTCGGTCAGTGCGGAGTTCAAGATGCGATGCTGCAATGAGGGGTCGTTGTGCAAGACGATGCCGAGCACGGTGACCAACACGAGCAGCAGCGGGAAGATGCTGAAGAATGCGTAATAGGCGATCAGCGCCGCGAGATTGCCGGCTTGATCGTCGCCGAACTTCTTCATCACCGCCAGCGGAAACCCGATGGCGTTATGACGTTGCTGGAGGTTATCGAACTTCTTCAGCGGCGCCTTGAGATCCATGCCCCGTGGCGTACCCATCGCCGGTTCATCCATCTCGGCGAGAAGCCGGCCTCTTCGACGTCAGTTCGACTGGGCTAGATCGTGAACACAGCCTTGCCGAACAACTCGCCCCGCCACATCGCCGCGAAACCTTCACGCGCCTCGGCCAACGGCAGCATCCGGTCGATCACCGGCCGCACGCCCGTCAGCGCGCAGAAACTCAGTAACTGCTGCAATTCTTCGCGCGATCCCATCGTCGACCCGACCACGCGCAGTTGCTGGTAGAACACCCGAGCGAGTTCGGCGGACGGCGCGTTGCCTGTCGTCGCGCCGCACACGACGATGGTGCCGCCGGGCCGTAATGCCCGCAGCGAATGCGCCCATGTCGCTTGCCCGACGCTCTCGATGACCGCGTCAACCCGCTCGGGCAATCGCGCACCCGGCTCGAAAGCCGCATGGGCGCCGAGCGAAACAGCCCGCGCCCGCCGCTCCTCCGACCGGCTCGTCACCCACACCCGAAGCCCCGCGGCCCGCGCCAACGTGATGGCCGCGGTCGCCACTCCCCCGCCCGCGCCCTGCACCAAAACGGTGTCGCCGGGTCGGGTGCCCGAGTTCGTGAACACCATGCGGTAGGCCGTCAACCACGCAGTGGGCAGGCACGCGGCTTCTTCGAACGTCAGCTCGGCCGGCTTCGCCACCACGTTGCCCGCAGGTACCGCCACTGACTCGGCGAACGTCCCGTCGTAGCGCTCGGACAGCAGACTGCGGCGCGGGTCGTTCACGGCGTCACCGTGCCCGTCGTCTGCGTTACCGATCACAGCGTGGACGACGACCGGGTTGCCGTCGGCGTCGACGCCTGCGGCATCACAGCCGAGAATCCGTGGCAGTTCGTCGGTGCGCAAGCCGACGCCTTGCAGGCTGAAGAGGTCGTGTCGGTTGAGGGCGGCGGCCCTAACGCGAACCTCGACCCAACCGTCTCTCGGTGACGGATCGGGCGTATCGCCCACGCGTAACCCGGAAAGCGGATCGTCGGCGTCGAACGCAACTGCGGTGACAGCAAGCACGAATTCGTCGCAATCAGAAGGTGGGACGTTCGATTCTTGCGTGAGGCTGGCCTCACGGCCATCGTATCCGGATCTTTATCGAGCCAGCAGGGGCCGAGGCGGCGGTGATGCTGGCAAGATGCGAACCATCATCGACAACGAGGTGGCCGGGCGATCCCCGCGCCGCTACGCCGGGTACGCACCCGGCCTGACCTGGAGGTCCCTTCGTGACTTCGCTTCGTCTTCGCCGGCGCACCCAAGTTGCCGGCGTCGTCACCATCGCGGCCGCGGTACTCCTCAGCGGCTGTGCGAGTAAGAAGAGCTCGACGACGAGTAGTTCAACCAGTGCGAGCAGCAGCCCGGCGGTCGCAGCGAGCACTCCGGCTGCCTCGTCGGCGTCGGCCCCGGCTCCCGGTGCCAGCGGCTCGGCACCGGCGACCGGCGACCTGACCGCCATGCTGCCTTCGTCGATCAAGTCGTCGGGCACCCTGCGGATCGCCACAGATGCTTCGTACGCCCCGAATGAATTTTTCGACACCGACGGCAAGACCATCATCGGTATGGACGTCGACCTCGGCAACGCCATCGCCGCCAAGCTTGGCTTGAAGGCGAACTTCCAAAACGTCACGTTCGACGCGATCATCCCCGCACTCGCCGGCGGTAAGTACGACCTCGGCATGTCGTCATTCACCGACACCAAAGAACGTGAAGGCACCGTCGACTTCGTCACGTACTTCAGCGCGGGCGAATCGCTCATCGTCGCGAAGGGCAACCCGCACAACGTAACCGGCCCCGACCTGAGCCTGTGTGGCCTGACGATCGCGGTGGAGAAGGGCACGACCGAAGAAAGCGAAGTGCCCGACCTGTCGAAGAAGTGCACCGACGCCGGAAAGGCCGCAGTCAAGGCGCTTTCGACCGACGACCAGAACGCCGCGAATCTTGCGCTGCAGAGCGGTCGCGCGCAAGCAGGATCGGCCGACTCACCGGTCGCCGAATACGCGGTCAAGCAGTCGAGTGGCAACTTCGAGATCGCCGGCAAGTCGTACGAGGACGCGCCGTACGGAATCGCATTGCCGAAGAACGACGGCCAGTTCGCGCAGGCAATCCAGGGCGCGCTTGCTGCCCTGATCGCCGACGGCAGCTACAAGACGATCCTCGGCAAGTGGGGCGTCAGCGACGGCGCTATCACGACGCCGGCTATCAACGGCGCCACGAGCTGACGTCGTATGACGTCTGACGTCAAGACCGAACGGGGACGGCCCGACACCATTCGGGCCGTCCCCGTAAGGCATCCCGGGCGATGGATAGCAGTCGTCGTCATCGCCGTGCTGGTGGCGATGTTCGTGAACATGCTTGTCACGAACAAACATCTCGACTGGCCAACGGTCGGCCACTACCTGTTCAGCCCGGTCATCTTTCGTGGCATACGCATGACTATCGAGCTCACCGTGCTCTCGATGGCGATCGGCATCGTGCTCGGCACGATCGCGGCGGTCATGAGGCTGTCGCCGAACCCGGTCGTTTCAGGCGTCGCTTGGGTCTACGTATGGTTCTTCCGCGGCACCCCGCTGCTCGTGCAGATCGTGTTCTGGTTCGCATTCGCCAACTTCATTCCGCGAGTTTCGTTCGGCGTGCCGTTCGGACCGAGCTTTTGGTCCAAGGACAGCAATAGCTTGATCACTTTGTTTGTGAGCGCGCTGCTCGCTCTCTCGCTCAACGAGGGCGCCTACATGTCCGAGATCGTGCGGGCCGGAATCCTGTCGGTCGACGAAGGTCAGTCGGAAGCGGCATCTGCGCTCGGCATGACCAGGTCGCAGCTAATGCAACGTGTCGTCTTGCCGCAGGCTATGCGGGTGATCGTGCCGCCGACCGGCAACGAAATCAACAGCATGCTGAAGAACACAGCGCTGGTGAGCACGATCGGCCTCGCCGAACTTTTGCGGTCAGCGCAGACGATCTACAACGCGAATTACAAGACTATTCCGCTACTCATCGTCGCCGTGCTTTGGTATTTGCTCATGACCTCGATCCTGCAGGTCGGCCAGTTCTATATCGAGCGGCATTTCGGCCGAGGCTCGAGCCGCACGATGGCACTCACGCCCGTCCAGAAGGCGAAACTCGCATTCTCCGGCATGCAACACCACGGCGGCGGGAGGGCGGGGTAGTGAGCACCCTCATGGTCGACGCGCAGCGTGTGCACAAAAGTTTCGGCGTGAACGAAGTGCTCAAAGGCATCGACTTCCAAGTTGCGCCAGGTCAGGTCGTCTGCCTGCTCGGCCCGAGCGGCTCGGGCAAGTCGACGTTCCTGCGCTGCATCAACCACCTCGAGAAGATCAATGCCGGCCGTCTTTACGTCGACGGCAACCTCGTGGGCTACCGGCAAGAAGCCGACAAGCTCTACGAGTTGCGCGAAAAAGAGGTGGCGAAGAAGCGCACTGAGATCGGCATGGTGTTCCAGCACTTCAACCTTTTCCCCCATATGACAGCGCTCGGCAATATCGTCGAGGCACCAACCCGGGTGAAAGGCGAACCGAAAGCCGAGGTCGCGGCGCGCGCGAGAGACCTGCTGAGCAAGGTCGGCCTGGGCGATAGAGCCGACGCATACCCGCGCCAACTCTCCGGCGGGCAGCAACAACGGGTCGCCATCGCCCGCGCGCTGGCGATGCGCCCGAAGTTGATGCTCTTCGACGAGCCGACCTCTGCCCTCGACCCCGAACTGGTCGGCGACGTGCTCGCCGTCATGCGTGATCTCGCCCGATCTGGCATGACGATGATCGTCGTCACCCACGAGATCGGCTTCGCTCGCGAGGTCGCCGACACCGTCGTTTTCATGGACGGCGGGGTCGTTGTCGAGTCGGGGCCGCCGTCCGACGTCATCTCGAATCCGCAACACACGCGCACCAAGACGTTCCTGTCGCAAGTTCTGTAGGCGCGCCCACTAGGCTCAGCCATCATGGACGTTCGCGAACTCGCCGTCCCAGGCGCCTGGGAGTTCACCCCCCGTCAGTTTCCCGACGATCGCGGGGTTTTTCTCGAATGGTTCCGTGCTGACGTCGTGAGCCGCACGATCGGCCACGAACTCGAGATCGCCCAGTCGAACCAGTCGATCTCCAAGCGCGGCACGCTGCGCGGAATTCACTTCGCCGACCTGCCGCCGTCGCAGGCGAAATACGTCTACTGCGCGAGTGGCGCGGTGCTCGACGTCGTCGTCGACATCAGGGCCGGCTCGCCCACTTTCGGTCGGGTCGACGCCGTGCGCCTCGACGACGTCGACCGGCGCGCCGTCTACATCTCCGAGGGCCTTGGTCACGCATTCATGGCACTCACCGACGATGCCGTCGTCACCTACTTGTGCTCGACGAACTACGCGCCCGATCGCGAGCATGGCGTCTACCCGCTCGACAAAGAACTCGCGATCGCGTGGCCCGACGACATCGAGCCGATCTTGTCGACGAAGGATGCCGCCGCACCGACCCTGAGCAAAGCGGCCACCGACGGCATCCTGCCCACGTACGCAGAATGCCTTGCATTTCAGGCGTCCTTGCGGGCATCGCTGCGCTCGCGCGGCTGACCCTGCGCCCGATGCCCGACCCCGAGCGCTACATCGCGGTCGTTGCCAGCACCGAACTTCGACCGGTGCCTTTCGTGCCCGAGATCTCCTTGCACATCGCCGAAAATGCCTATGATGTATGGGAAATCACGAACTCCGGCGCATCTGACGACACCCAGACCCCGGTGCCGTACTGGTCGTTTCCGTGGGCCGGAGGCCAAGCGCTCGCGCGTTACATTCTCGACAATCCAGAGCTAGTTCGCGGACGACGGGTGCTCGACGTCGCCGCCGGTTCGGGACTCGTCGCCATCGCGGCAGCCCTCGCCGGAGCTGCCGTTTCGGTAGCGAACGACATCGACGATTTTGCAGCCGCTGCACAAGATCTCAACGCTCGCGCCAACGGCGTCGTCATCGAAATGTCGACCGCCGACCTTCTCGACGGCGCTGCCCACGCCGGCAGCGGCAGCGGCAGCGGCAGCAAACGCGCCGCATACGACGTCGTGCTTGCGGGCGACGTGTGTTACGAGCGCGAGTTTTCCGGCCGGATCCTCGGGTTTCTCCATCGCATGGCTGCCGGCGGCGCCGTCGTCCTGCTCGGCGATCCCGGCCGCACCTACCTGCCGACCGACGGCATTGCCGAGGTCGCGACCTACGACGTCCCGACCACGCTCGCCCTTGAGAACAGCGAGACGAAGCGAACCACCATCTGGCGGCCGGTCGGTTAACCCGCGCACCCGCGGCGCGGCGACCGCACGATCCGGCGATTGTTAGCGGTCCGAGCGGGGAGGCTCCGGGTAACAACCGCGATTCGCCAGGGAAGCCCGCCATGTCTCGACGCAAACCGTCTCGTTTTCTGCTCGTAGCCGTCGCTGCATCCGCGGTCCTGGTAGCCGGGTGCACGTCGTCCGGTAAAGCTACCAAGGCCGCCAGTTCGCAGAGCGACTTGCAAAAGGGCGATATGGCAAGCCCGATGGCGAGCGGCTCAACCGGAAACGGCACCGGACCGGGACTCGCCGTCCAGCTAGAAAATGCCTACGGGCAAGTGGTTCGACAGGTGCTGCCGTCGGTCGTCGAGATCACGACGACTGAAGGGCTTGGCTCGGGCGTCGTGTTCGACTCTTCGGGCGACATCGTCACCAACGATCACGTAGTCGGTAGCGCGACATCTTTCAAGGTGCGGCTCGCAACGGGAGCAACGCCACTCGACGCGACCCTCGTCGGCGCGTACCCGCCTGATGACCTCGCCGTCATCAAGGTCGGAAACGCCTCGGGCCTGCATCCGGCGAAGTTTGCCGACTCGAGCAAAGCGCGCGTCGGCGACATCGTCTTGGCGATGGGTAATCCGTTAGGGCTCTCGAGTTCGGTAACCGACGGCATCATCTCAGCGACGGGCCGCACCGTAACCGAACCGCAAAACGGCACCTCCCCGGGCGCAACGTTGTCGAACGCGATTCAGACGAGCGCCGCGATCAACCCGGGCAACAGCGGAGGCGCGCTCGTTGATCTGGCCGGTCAGGTGGTCGGCATTCCGACGCTCGCAGCGGTCGACCAGCAACTCGGTGGCGGGGCAGCGCCGGGGATCGGATTCGCGATCCCGAGCAATGTCGTCAAGGACATCGCCGCCCAACTGGTCGCCCACGGCAAGGTCGTCAACTCCCACCGCGCAGCGCTCGGCGTCGAGGTTGTCACGGTCACCGATGCCACTGGAAATCCCGGCGGCGTCGGTATCGAGAAGGTCGAGCCCGGAAGCGCAGCAGAAGCGGCCGGAATCACCGCGGGCGAGATCATCACGGCGGTCAATGGCACGCCAACCCCTGACACCGCAGCACTTTCAGTGGTTCTCGTACAACTGAAGCCCGGCGACAAGGCGAAGGTCTCGCTCACCAAACCCGACGGCTCGAAGGCCGACGTCAGCGTCACCCTCGGCGAGCTTCAGGCCGGCTAGGTTCGTACTCGAAGACGTCGATCCCTGCGACGCCGGCCCCGGCCGCCCCACACGCCAGGCCGCCCCCTCCGCCATGGGTAGTAGCGCAGCACAACCCGACCCACGACGTCGGCATCGGACAAGACACCGAACGCCCGGCTGTCGTCGAGGCCCGCAGCGGCGTTGTCCGACAGCAACCACCAGCCACCGTCGACCCGGCGCGCGACACGCTTCACCAGCAGCAATTCGCGCACTGCCCCAGCGGAGGCCGCCAAACCGCGAGATGGACGACGCGCGAGGGCCACGTCGCCCACCCGTAGACGTGCGCCCGCAAGCACCAGCAGACAGTCACCCGGTCGGAGCGTGGGCGTCATCGACTCGCCTTCGACAACGACGGCACGCAGTCGCAGGCCGCGCATGATCACCTCCCCAACCGCTCGCCGCCCCGAACGCCCGGGGTAGTGTCCAACACAGATCATTCAAGACCTGCGGCTTATCAACAGGCACGCGAAAACGGAAGGAGCTCCATGCATCTCCTCGCCCGAATCCTCACGCCCAAGACGATCGCGCACGCACACTGCGACCTACCCTGTGGTGTCTACGACCCCGCGCAGGCTCGTATCGAAGCCGAATCGATCAAGGGCATCATCGACAAGTACCAGGCGAACGAAGACCCGGCGTTTCGCACTCGCGCGCTCATCATCAAGGAACAGCGCGCCGAACTCGTCAAGCACCACCTGTGGGTGCTGTGGACCGACTATTTCAAGCCCGAGCACCTCGAGAAGTACCCGCAGCTGCACGAATTGTTCTGGAAGGCCACCAAGCTCGCCGGTGCCGCCGGCGCCAAGGGCCAGCAAGACCCGGCGGTTGCCCAGCAGTTGCTCGACAAGATCGCCGAAATCGACACGATCTTCTGGGAGACCAAGAAGTAGGTTCGTTGGCGGGTTTGGGGGTTGGGCGACATTCGGATCAGCCGGCGCTCGACGAGTGAC
>JBOGEK010000423.1:0-3322 GCA_050743645.1 Acidothermaceae bacterium | reverse complement strand
GAACGGCTCACCGGCTATGAGCTGCCGCGTCATCAACCAAGTAACAGGTAGGAATCTGCGCATGCACGCATCGAGTGAGACCACGCCGAGCCCGTTTCGCCAACCCAAAGCGGTCTTCGCGGTCGCGTTCGCGTGCGTCATCTCGTTCATGGGCATCGGATTGGTCGATCCGATCCTGCCGGCGCTTGCCAGCAAGCTGAAGGCGAGCCCGAGCCAGGTCGAACTGCTGTTCACCAGCTACCTGGTGGTCACCGCCGTCGCGATGCTGGTCACCGGCTGGGTGTCGAGCCGCATCGGTGCGAAACGAACGCTGGTCACGGGCCTGGTCATCATCGTGGCCTTCGCGGCGCTTGCAGGATCGAGCGGCAGCATCGGCGGCATCGTCGGATTCCGAGCCGGCTGGGGGCTCGGCAACGCGCTGTTCATCGCCACCTCTCTCGCCGTCATCGTCAACTCCGCCGTGGGCGGATTCTCCGGCGCGATCGTGCTTTACGAAACGGCTCTCGGGGTCGGCATCGCGTCCGGTCCGCTGCTCGGCGGGCTGCTCGGAAACGTCAGCTGGCGCGGGCCTTTCTACGGCGTCTCGGTGCTGATGCTCATCGCGTTAATCGCCACCGTCATCATGGTGCCGAACAGCACACCGCCGGTCGCTCGTTCGTCATTGAAAGAACCGCTGCTCGCCCTGCGGCACAGGAGTCTGGCGCGCACCAGCGTCGTGGGATTGCTTTACAACTGGGGATTTTTCACCGTGCTCGGCTACGCGCCGTTCCTGATGGGCCTGTCGGCACTAAAGCTCGGTGGCGTCTTTTTCCTCTGGGGAATTCTGGTCGCTATCTTCGCGGTGTTCGTCGCCCCGGCGATGAAAGGCCGGTTCGGCACCACCCGCACCCTGGTGGGCACGCTGATTCTGGTCGCCGTTGTGCTCGGCGTGATCGGCGCGTTCCCCGAACACCGGTGGGTTGTCATCGTGGCGGTCATTGCTTCTGGCGCGCTGATCGGACTCAACAACACACTCGTCACCACTGCAGTCATGAGCATCTCGCCGGTGCCGCGCAGCGTCGCATCGGCGACGTACGGGTTCGTGCGGTTCATCGGTGGCGGTCTGGCGCCCTTCGTCGCCGGCAAGTTGGTCGAGCACTACAACGCGCACGTGCCTTTCCTGCTTGGCGCGGTGGTCGTGCTCGGTGGCGCCGCATTGGTGCTCACCGTTCGCGGCGCGCTCGACGAGGCCGACGCCGGCGAGGCAATTTCACATTCGCCACAGCGGGTCGCCGACGAGGACGCCGTGCGCGACATTCCCACGCTGCCCGAAGAAGCGATCCTCGCCGAAGAGGCGTACATCCGCGACCAGCGCCCGTAGCGCGTCCACATAGCAAGACGCAACGCCCACATAGCAAGACGGCGGCGTAAGGTCGTTTTCCAGACCGGACGACGAAAGGCGCGCTGCCATGGAACTGCTCGAATGGAACGCCAGCGTCTACGACTCGTTGCCGTTGCCGCACCAGCGTTGGGGCGCGGGCGTCATCGAACGGCTGGCCCCCGTGGGCGACGAAACCGTGCTCGACGTCGGGTGTGGCACCGGCCGCGATGCAGGGCGATTGCTCGAGGCGTTGCCGAATGGCCGGGTCATCGCCGTCGATGGGTCGCAACAAATGCTCGAACAGCTGCGCGCTCGGCTCACCGGCTACGGCGACCGCTTGCGCGTCGTCCACGCCGATCTGCGCGAGCCACTCGATCTCGGCGAACCGGTCGATGCGGCGATCAGTGTTGCGACGCTGCACTGGCTGCCCGATCACGACGTCGTTTTCCGCAACGTGGCAAGGGTTTTGCGGCCCGGGGGCCGGTTCGTCGCCGAGGGCGGCGGCTTCGGCAATATCACCGGTGTGCGGCGCGCGGTTGCGTCGGCCGGTGGCGATACCGGTAACGAAATCTGGAACTTCGCGACACTTGAAGAAACGTCGGCGCGGTTGGCGAATGCCGGATTCGTCGACGCCAACGTCGCGCTGGTGCCCGACCCGGCGCGATTGAACGCTGGCGAGCAACTGGAGACCTACCTCGCCACGGTGGTGCTCGGCGCGCAACTGCGCGAAATGCCCATCGCCGAGCAGCGGCCGTTCGTCCATGCAGTGGCCGAAGAACTCGCCGAGCCGGTGATCGACTACGTTCGGCTGCAGATTTCCGCCGTCCGGCGTTAGGAGCCCGCGATGTACCTGATGATCTCGACCTACCTGCGCCCGCTCGACGAGGTCGACGCCCATCGTCCGCAGCACTTCGAGTTCATGGCGGGCCTCGAGGCAAAGGGCCTTGTCGTAGGGGCCGGACGACGCCAGCCGCCCACCGGCGGGATCGTGCTGCTCGACGTCGAGACCGAAGACGAGGCGCGAGCCATTTTCGCCGCCGACCCTTACGTCGTCGCAGGCGTCGCCGAATACGAGCCGCTCGGTTGGACGCCGACCCGAGGCCCGCTCGGAAACCGCGAATTGATCGCGCAGGCCTTGAAGAACAACGCCGCCGGATAACGCGCTGCCCGGTAACGCGTTGGCCGGTAACGCGCTGGCCGGTAACGCGCTGGCCGGTAACGCGCCGGCCGGTAACGCGCCGGCCGGTAACGCGCCGCCCGGTAACGCGCTGCCCGATAAGCGCGCCGCGGCCCCTTAGGTGGAAACAATTGCGCGCTGCAGGGCTGAAAGTGTCCACCTAAGCGCGATCATGCGGCCGCGCGTGCAGCCGGTGCCCCGCCGGCCTGTCGTTGAGCGGGTCGGCGCGCCGGCACGACCCCCTGTTTGCATGTCGGCCAATGCCGTCGTATCGTACGGATGTATCGAACCGATACATCGAAGCAGTACATCGGTTCAGTACATTGATCGGCAAGCAACCGGCGGCGGCACGTTCGACCGCCAGCACTCAGCGGGAGTACATCATGGCCCAAGCGGCGAAGCGTTCGGGACGTTCCGGCGTCCTCGAACTTGCCGTCCTTGGCCTGCTCCACGAATCGCCGATGCACGGGTACGAACTCCGCAAGCGCCTCAACATGATGTTGGGCGCCTTTCGCGCATTCTCCTACGGCTCGCTCTATCCGTGCCTGAAGGAGATGCTCGCCGCCGGCCACGTCAGCTCTGACGGCGAACCGAGCGGCAACCGCAGCCGGATCGTCTACAAGCTCACGGCTGACGGCAAGGAACACCTGCAGAACCTGCTCGCGGACGCCGGCCCGTCTTCGTGGGAAGACGAGAATTTCGGCGTCCACTTCGCGTTCTTCGCCCAAACCCAAGCCGACGTGCGGCTGCGCATCCTCGAAGGCCGTCGCAATCGGCTCGAGGAG
>JBOGEK010000422.1:0-9575 GCA_050743645.1 Acidothermaceae bacterium | reverse complement strand
ATCGAGCACGTCGACCACATCATGGATATGCGCCGCCACCAGGTGCTGGTCGAGTCCGCGTTTCCGAGCGAAGCGGGCGGCATGCTGCGCAACCTCGAAAATGCCGGTAATCCCTGGGGAATGCCGGCGTCGAGTCGGCTCGCGTGGGCCGAGGGATTGAGCTTCGAACTGCGGATCGTCGGTGCTGGCGAGCAAATTCCCGACGATGTCGAGTATCTGTTCTGGGTGGGCTGCGCCGGCGCATCAGACGACCGAGCCCGGCATACCACTCGTGCCCTTGCCGAACTGCTCCACCAAGCAGGCGTATCTTTCGCTGTTCTCGGCCCACTCGAAACGTGCACCGGAGACCCGGCCAGGCGCATGGGAAACGAGTTCGTCTACCAGATGCTCGCGCAGCAAAACATCGCCACGTTGCAGCAGGTCAAGGCGCACAAGATCGTCGCGAGTTGCCCCCATTGCTTCAACACGATCGGCCGCGAATACCCGCAGCTCGGCGGCAATTTCGAGGTGGTGCACCACACCGAGTTGCTGACCTCACTTGTCGCGCAAGGACGACTCCAACCGTCGACGGCTGTCGACGCGACGGTCACGTACCACGACCCGTGCTTTCTGGGCCGGCACAACTCGGTCTACGACGCCCCGCGCGACGTCCTCTCGTCGGTGCCAGGTGTCACTTCGGTCGAGATGCCGCGCTGCCGTGAACGCGGATTCTGCTGCGGCGCGGGCGGCGCCCGGATGTGGATGGAAGAGCGGGTCGGAAAGCGCATAAACCACGAGCGGATCGACGAGGCGTTAGCAACCGATCCCGACGTGGTCGTCACCGCGTGCCCGTACTGCCGAGTGATGCTCGGTGACGCGGTGAAGGACCGCCAGTCGAGTGGCGCGGCGCGCGACAACGTCGTGGTGATCGACGTCGCCGAGGTGCTGCTGCGTTCGGTGCGCGGACCAGGCGAGACCGGCCAGCCGCGTCAGTCCGGCTAGTAGGCCCAGGTTGGCTGCCGTAGCGCTCGGTAGACCGCGCCAAACGTCGTCCAACTCGGCACTCACCGACCGGTTAGCCCGAACGGCGTAGCACGAATTCGCCCGAACGGGTCAAGGTCGTCCGCACTGCTGCCGAAGCTCACAGCATCGGGTCGGGGCAGTTCCGGCGGAAGGGACGACATGGCTACCAACGCGCAACGAACGATCGTGATCGAGGACGACTCGCTGGCGACGTCCACCCAACGCTCCAACGCACGCGACGAATTCGAGCCGCCTACGTCGTCACCCCGCGGCTTCCGACTCGGCCGGCGGGAGACCGATCGCGAACGTTTTGCCGCGCAGCGCACGGTCGAGACCTTGCGCCAGCGGATCGCCGAGCTCGAAGCTGAGCGGGCGCGCGCACCCAGGATCGAACTCGCCGGGCTCGACTCGTTACAGCTCGCGGGGCTGGCGAGCGAGACGGCCGTCATGATTCTCGGCACTGCCCACACCGAGGCTGATGCGCTCGTGGCGCAGGCCCAAGCCAGCCGTGACGACGCCGAAGCCGCTGCCAAGACCCTCATCGCGGACGCCGAAGCACACGCCGAAAAGCTCGCTGCCGACGCCGAGCTGCGGGCCAAGCAGACCTTCACCGAGGCCAAGACCCGGGCCGACAAACTCGACGCCGAGACCCAAGCACACGCTGCCGATTTGCGTGAGCGCGCCGAAACGCTAGTGCGCGATGCGAGCGCCCAGGCCGACGCCGCCAAGTCCGCTGCGGTCGCCGAGGTCGAGCGATTGCGCGAAGCGTCCGAAGCACAGGCCGAAGTGACCCGCGCGAATGCCCAAGCCGACGCCGCGCGCATCGTCAAGGAAGCGGCCGCCCGCCGCGATGGCCTGATTGCCGACCTCGAAGCCCAGCGCCGCATCGTCGACGCGATGATCGACGACAGCAGCGCAGTGCGGGCCGTACTGATCGAGGCTTACGGCAAGTCGCGTGACACTCTCGAACTCGCCATCGCAAAACTCAACGGTCCCCTCGACACGGCCGGTCGCCAAGCCGCCGCAATTGCCCGCGAAATCAAGGCGATCCAGGACTAGCTCGACCTGCCGTCAGCCGGCGAAAGCCGACACCGCTCGACCAAGAACACCTGGCCGGCAACGAAAGACCGCCCCGGCGTCAGGCTGCACATCGTCGGGCAGGTTCTCGCGCGACGTCGTGATGAACAACTCGTCGAGGTGTTCACCACCGAACGTACATGCGGTCACCTGCGACACCGGCAATTCGACGACGCCGTCGAGCACGCCGTCGGGCCGGTACCGATGCACCGCGCTAGCGGCATAGAGCGCCACCCAGATGCAGCCTTCGGCGTCGACCGTCAGTCCGTCGGGAATGCCGTCGGGAATCGCCACTAGCGTGCGTCGTCCGGTCAATCCCGCTGTTGCGTCGTAAGCAAAGGCGTCGATTCGCCGTGTCGTGGAGTCGACGTAATACGCGGTCTGACCGTCGGGACTCCAGTCGAGCCCGTTCGAGCAGGTGACGTCGCCGAATAGGTGACTCACCGTGCCGTCGGCGTCCATCCGATAAAGCGAGGCGCGGCCCGGCGCCTGGTCGTATGCGATCGAGCCCGAATAGAACCGGCCCTGCGGATCGCAACCGCCTTCGTTCATGCGAAGCGACGTGTCGCTCCACACCTCGGGCAACTCGGTCAGGGTGCCGTCAGGCGCTTCGAGCACGAAGCCTCGCTCGACGGCGATGACGGCTCCGCCACTTCGGCGAGGCCGAACGGCGGCAGCAATCGAACCGACGCCCCGGCGCGTCACCGAGTGATCGTCGCCGACCGACAAGACATCGCCGGCGAACATGTCGACATAGCGAAGGCCGCCCCAACTGGGCGACCAAACGGGGCCTTCGGCGTGAAACGCAACCGGCTCGGTGTACTGCTCGACTTCGATCACGCCGTTCATGCTGCCAGTTCGAAGAAAACTAACCTCACCCGGGCAGGTAGAACGACATCCGGACGGTCGTGCCACCCTCGCCGCTTCTGATCTCGACGAAATCGCACAGCTGGTGCACGAGCCAGAGACCTCTGCCGCCCATCGCACCGAGCGAGCTGCGCACGCGGCCGACGAGTGCCTGACCGATTCGCCCACCGTCGCGTACCTCGCACACGACCGCGCCTTCAGATAGCCAGACGCGCACCTCGCCGTGCCCGCCACCGTGGCGCAGGCTGTTGGTCGCCACCTCGTTGACAGCAACCAGGACGTCGGCCGTTCGATGCGGTGAAAGCCCAGCCTGCGTCACGTATTCGAAGACAATGCGACGCACCGCCGACAACTGTCCGGCTCCGAACGCGATCAGGTCGGACGACGGGGGTGGTTCGTCGAGCGGCACGTCGAGATCATCGGTAGCGCGAGGCCCACCGGCGAAACTGCTGCTCGGTGCGAGTGCTCCCGCGAGGTAGGTGAGCGGGTGAGAACGCCTGGCGGCCTCGACAACCTCGGGGTCGAGCACGCTGACGTCGTAGGGGCACATCAGTGGGAATCCCGCAACGTCGGCGAACGCCAGATTGAGCAACTGCTCATGCCAGTGGCATTCGACGAGCTCTGCCGCAGAACGGCCCGCCCACACCGGCTCGCCGATTCCTCGAACTCCGCGAACGCTGCCACCACCGCCATCGCCGCCACCACCGCCAACGCTGCGCGACACGAAGTCTTGCCAGAGCGAGATGATCCGGCCCGGGTTACGGCCCAGCTCGGACATGTCGAGCAGTTCGACGCGAGGGTGGCGGCTCCATTCGCAGTCGCGCAAGATCGAATAACGAGGGGTCGGAACCGCGACAAGCACCGCTTCGCCCGCGTCGACGCCACGACTCACAAAGTCACTCGTCACGCCGACGTACTCGTCGGTGTTGTCGTAGAAGAACGCATAGTGGAGGAACGCATCGCCGCCAACGGCGGCAGAAACTGCGCTCACGGCACCTCCCACCTGCAACCGACCATAGTCGCTTGCGGTCGCAAGCAAAGCTGGCGGCACAGCCACTCCGAACTAACAGCGCCGAGACCGGCGCCCTCTCACCATGAGATGAGCAGGTGGTCTAGTCCAGTACGGGTCAATGCACGCGGAAGACCCCTTATGGGGTAGGCCATCTGCCCTTCACGGTCAACCAACCGGTCAAGCTCTTGACCGATTGGTCTAGGCCATTTAGCGTCTCCACATTGCGCGTTCCCGCGCGTCGTGACCATCGGGTCTCACCGGCCCTCGCTGACTCACTGCCTCGCTCACAGCAAGCCCCCGCCAAGCACCAAAGGAGATGCATCACATGCCACGCATGCCTCGCATGGCACGGCTCACCGCGCGCCGCGGGATCGCGCTCGCCGGCGCCCTCGCGATCCCGCTCGCACTTGCACCCGCCGCCTCAGCACATGACAACGGCGGCAACAGCCACGGCAACGCCTCCACCGACGTGCGGGCCGCCTACTACACCCAGTGGTCGATCTACGGCGAGCAGTTCTTCTTGAAGAACGCTATCGACGACGGCGACGCCGCCCATCTCAACGAGATCGACTACGCATTCATCAACGTGGCGCCGAACACCGCGATCGCCGGAAGTCCCATCGAATGCAGCAGTGCTGACCCGAACGCCGACTACCAGACAGGCATACCCGCCGCCAACAGCATCGACGGCCAAGCCGGCAGCTGGGGCGACGGCCTCCAAGGCAACTTCAAGCAGATCCTCGAACTCAAGCAGAAGTTCCCGAACATCAAGGTCGTCGCGTCGCTTGGTGGCTTCACGCTTTCCGACTGGTTCTCCGACGCATCGCTCACCAAGCAAGCGCGCGAGCACCTCGTGCAGTCGTGCGTCAACATGCTGATCAAGGGCAACCTGCCTGGCCTGCCCGAGGGCGCAGCCAAGGGCGTTTTCGACGGCATCGACATCGACTGGGAATACCCGGGCACCGCGGGCAACCACACCGTCACGTCGACGGGTGACCCGACCGCCCGGCCGCAGGACACCGCCAACTTCACCGCACTGTTGAAGGAATTCCGCAGCCAGCTCGACAAGGCTGCCACCAGCACGAGCGGCAAGAAGCCGCACTACCTGCTGACGGCCGCACTCTCGGCGAATCCGAGCAACATTGCCAAACTCGCGGTGAAGGACGTCTCGCGCACACTCGACCAACTCGACGTCATGGACTACGACTTCCACGGCCCGTGGGAAGCAACCGGTCCGACTGACTTCCAGTCGGAGATTTTCCCGTCGCCACAAGAAACACCCGCCAATCAGTTCAGCGTCGACTCCTCGATCAACGCCTACCTCGCCGCAGGCGCCGACCGCAGCAAGCTGATCGTCGGCGTGCCGTTCTACGGGCACGGTTGGACCGGAGTTCCGGACGGCGGAACGCACGGCCTCTACCAGCCAGCGACCGGCCCTGCTGCTCCGCTCGCTTCCGATCCGGGCGCCGTAGCTGGAACCGAGAGCTGGAAGGACATCTCGTCACTTGGCTACGCGCCTTACCGTGACCCGACGACCGGTGGGTACTGGGTTTACGACTCGGCGTCGCAGACGATGTGGGCTGTCGACGACCCGACCGAGATCGTGCAAAAGATGCAGTACGTCACGAACAGAAACCTCGGTGGCGCTTTCGCGTGGTCGCTCGACAACGACGACACCGCCGGTTCACTCGGAACCGCGCTTGACCTCGGACTCGCCGGGCACTAATCCCCTGCTCCGGCAAACCGAAGTCGACAAGCGGGCCGGTGCGAGCGCAGCGATGCGTTCGCACCGGTCCGCGCCGGTTTCCCGCTCGCTACTACGACTCTCGGACGACGTCATGGGCCGCCTTGTCGGGTCGAAGCCCTCGCCATGCCGGATGGCGCAACCGATTGTCGGCGGTCCAGTCGCCGAACACGACCTCACCAACGAGTTCAGGCCTGACCCAGCGAGCATTTCGCACGACGTCGGACGGCGCGTCGTCGATCGCCGGCGCCGGCGTCGTCAAGGCGTGCAGGCGTTGACCGAGATCGGCCAACATTCGGTCGGTGAAGCCGGTTCCGACCTGGCCCGCATAGCGCAACTTGCCATCGACATGCACGGCAAGAAGCAATGCGCCGACGCCACCCGACCGTCGTCCGGACCCTTCTTCCCAACCGACGATCACGACCTCTTGCATGCGCTGATGCTTCACCTTCACCCACGCGGGCGACCGGCGCCCCGGCAGGTAAAGCGAATCGCGGCGTTTACAGACCACGCCTTCGAGACCCGTCTCGCTGCTGGCCCGCATGGCGTGACCTGGATCGCCTTTGAATGCCGGTGGCACGGCGACGAACTCGGACTCAAGCTCCAGCCTCTCGAGTAGCTCGCGGCGCTGCTCGTACGGCACCTGCAGCAGCCGTTCGCCGTCGAGGCTGAGGACGTCGAAAAGCAGATAGTGCACCGGAACACGCTCACTCAGTCGCGCTGCCTTGGCCGCATCGGCGACGTGCATACGCGATTGCAGCAGCCCAAAATTGGGACGCCCTGCGTCGTCCATCGCGACTATTTCACCGTCGACGATGATGTCGTGCCCAACCAGGCTCGACAGACTTTTCAGCTCCGGATACGAAACGCTGACGTCGCGATCGTTGCGACTGAATAGCTTTACCGACGAAGTGTCGACATAGGCGATGGCACGCACGCCGTCCCACTTCATTTCGACGGCCCACTCGTCAAGCTGCCGCGAAGGCAATACACCGGCGGTTGCCAGCATCGGCCGGATCAACGAACTGACGGACGAACTCACTGACGAACTCGGGGTAGCGGCTGGCATGCTGCGAAACTACCCGGCGCGAACTAGCCTTCGACGGCCTCGGTCGCAGATTCGCCGGGCCAGATCGCCAGCAACGAGCGATCACGCTCGAGCGCGGTCTGCAAGAAGTCGGGCAGCTGCCAGCCGCTGCTGACGCCGGCCTGAAACATCGCGACCCTGGCTTCGATCACTTCGCTGGCCAACCGCTCGACCTCGGCTTCGGCCGCGCCATGGCGCTCGGCGTACTCAAGTTCTGCGGTGGCGTCGCACCAGCGTCGTCCGGCAATCTCCGGTTCCGCGTCGGGCTGAGATCCCGCAGACACGCCTCGCCACCTCCCTCATTCCCTACGTCAAGTCTGCCTCGGGCGATATGCGATCGCATCCACCGAATGTCCATTCCTCGCTGCCCAAGGGGGTAAAAGCGAAGAGGCCAAATGCCTTCGCGATGGGCCCCGCGACCGACAGCGCGGCTCGCGGGCGCGGCGCGCCGCGTGCTTCCCGCACGCTCACGAGCATCGCTGCCATGATTGGGCGACAGCCCGATCACCGTGCGCGAAGGACTCCCGATGGCCCTGAAGATCTCCAACACATTGATCGACGACCTCGACGGCGGCAAGGCGGTCGAGACGGTCACGTTCGGAATTGACGACCAGACCTTCGAGATCGACCTCGGCAAGCGCAACGCCGATCGATTGCGCGCGGCGCTGTCGCCCTACGTTTCCGCGGGTCGCCGCATGGTCAAGACCAGGGGCCGCGGTCGCTCGCGTCTCGTGGTCCAGCGAAGGGTCGACGTCGCAGCCGACCCGCGTGCAGTGCGGGCCTGGGCTCGGGCCAACCGGGTGGCCGTACCCGAGCGCGGACGCATTCCCGCCGCGGTCATCGAGCAATATCGCGCGGCCGGCCACTGAGACTGCGTAACGCCGGGATCGCGGCCTTTATCGCCGCGATCTCTTTCACGTCGAGTTCACCAAGAGTCGCTGCCAACAACATCGTGCGTTCGTCGGCAGCCTGACCGACGACAGCCCGACCCCGATCGGTCAGCGAGATGAACGCCGACCTCGCGTCGTCCGGATCGGCGCGACGTTCGACGAGCCCCCGTTTGGCGAGTTCGTCGACCGACCGAGATGTCGTCGGTGCGGCAACGCCCTCGCGGGAGGCAAGTTCGTGTAGCCGCAAGCTCCCGCATTCGTCGAGCGTCACAAGCGCCGACAACTGCGACGGCGTCAAGCCGCCGTTCGCCGCGCGCGTACGCCGCCCCAGCCTGCTCATGGTCACCCGCAACTCTGCGGCCAGCCCGACGAGCTCTTGATCGGACGACGGTCGCGTGGCAGCGGTTTCCGGTTTCACGGTTGCACTCCTACGGTCTCGACGGCTTCGTCGTCGTGCACGTAACGGCCACCCCGCAGCATCGACGCGACGGCGCCGACCACTGACATGGCGATTGCCATCGTGAACACGATGACGAGACCGTGGTGGAAAGGACCCGCGATGAGCGACGGGAAGAATGCGTGACCGGTGAGCGTACTGGCATCGGCTTTCGGCAGCGACGACAAAGTTTGGCTTCCGACCAAGCTTTGCACCGGGTTGTAGCCCAGGAATGCGGCGAAAAGGCTACCTACCGGAGGTGCATTGCCGATTTTCGTTGCCACGGCAGCAGGCACGCCATGACTTTGCAAACCTGCGGTCAGCGTGTGCGGAAGTGTCGACGCGAGCCCCACGATCATCAGCGAGAAGAACACGCCGATCGACAACGACGTGCCCGAGTTGAAAAACGTCGCACGCATACCGGACGCCGAACCGCGTTGATTCGCGGGCACGCTGTTCATGATGCCGGTCGTGTTCGGGGCCGAGAACAGTCCTGATCCGATGCCGTTGACCGCGAGCAACAGCGCGAAGAGCCAATAGGGGAAATCCGTTGGCAGCAAGGCGAAGCCGACGAAACTCGCAGCGACGACGAGCAGTCCGCCGGTGGCGAACGTGCGAGCGCCGAAGCGATCCGATAGGTAGCCCGACAACGGGCCGGCCACCAGAAATGCTGCCGTCAAAGGCAAAAGATAAATGCCCGCCCAAAGCGGTGTGTCCTCGAACCGATAGCCGTGCAGCGGCAACCAGATGCCTTGCAACCAGATGATGAGCATGAACTGCAGGCCACCGCGTGCCACCGATGCCAGCAGGCCCGCCAAGTTACCTGCGCTGAAAGCCCTAATGCGAAACAACCCCATAGCGAACATCGGCTGCGCGACCTTGGTCTCGACGACGCCGAACGCGACGAGCAACAGGCAGCCACCGATCAGCCCGGCCAGCACCCATGGATCGGTCCAGCCCATGTCGGAGTTGCCGTACGGCTGGATGCCGTACGTGATCGCTGCCAGGACAGCTGTCAAACCGACCGCGAACAATGCGTTGCCCCACCAGTCGATGCGGGCCGCGTTGCGTGCGCCGATCTCGTGCAGGCTCTTGTACGACCAGATCGTGCCGAGCAGTCCGAACGGCACCGAGACGAAGAACACCAGGCGCCAGTCGACCTCCGAAAGCAGACCGCCCGCGATCAGCCCGATGAACGAGCCCGCAAGCGCCGCTACCTGGTTGATGCCGAGAGCCATTCCGCGCCGATCGGAGGGAAACGCATCGGTGAGAATGGCCGTAGAGTTCGCGAACAACATCGCCGCGCCGACGCCTTGCACGACGCGCCAGATGATCAACCACAGCGCGCCGCCGCTGCCATGCAACGGGTCGAGCGCCAGCCCGATCGAGCCGATCGTGAAAATCAAGAAGCCCATGTTGTAGATGCGCACCCGGCCGAAGATGTCGCCGAGCCGACCAAG
>JBOGEK010000421.1:0-9229 GCA_050743645.1 Acidothermaceae bacterium | reverse complement strand
AGTCCTGCCGAGACGGTCATGGCAACCATGGTGCTCCTCGCTTGGCGGGCATGTCATGCGCCCGAGCATTGCCGGTTTTCACTTTGCGCCGCTGGCGCCGTGCACAGGACGGTCTCCGTCGTTCGATGGGACTTCGGTGCTTGCGAGGTGGGATCAGCGTCGAATGAGCTAATCGGAGTCACGCGAGTGGAACTCGGAAACCACCTCGATCTGGCCGACGATGTTCGCATTGAGCTCGTCCAGATCGTCCGCCGGGATCCAATACTCCAAGATCGTTTGGCCTCCGGCCTGTTGAACGTCGTAGCGAGCTATGAACGACTTGAGAACACGAAATCGAGTGACATAGCCGGAGCCGCTGGCTTTGACGTTCCAGTCGCGCGCAATCCTTGTTGCATAGTCTTCGTTGAGGACGGGATAGAAGATCGGCTGGTCAGGCAGCCGAGGCGGCCATGCACGCCAGCCCGATTGCTCGACGAGCGTCAGCTCCTTCGGTCCGGTGGGCCGCCAAAGCGTGACCGTCTCTTCGTGCTGGTCTTGGTTCATGCCCTGCCTCGCCTCGAACGCTTGGCTCGCTGCCGTGACGAACGGGATCGGCTAGCCCGGCTGCACTGCGTCGCCGACGGAGATCTTGCCGGACGACGTCGGTGCCAGCCGGACGCCGAACCAGGTGCTGCGGTCCCATCGCCGATGCCGCGCGAGCGTGCGGATCGGCTCCTTTCCGCCGGCCAACGTGACCGGGTCGATGGTCGTCATGACGCAGCGGTCGCAGATCATCGTCGTCCGGAATTCGACGTCACCGATGCGCAGTGTCGCCCAGCGGTCTTCGGCGAACGGCTCGTCGCCGTCGATCACCACGTTGGGCCGGAACCGAACGATGTCGAGCGCCGCAGTCGGCCGCGCAACGGAGAAGTCGCTGAGATCGTCGGGGTCGATGTCGGCCACGTCAGGCAGCTCGGCGTCGTCGGCGATCCAGCGGTTCAGCGCAGCCATCGACGCTTCGCTGGCGAGCAGCAGTGGCCCCGCATCGGCCAGTGACAGCGAATCGCCCGGAAGTCCGCCGCGATCTTCGGCGATCGACCGCACGGTGGGATCGCTCTGCCATACCAGCCGGACCGGCTGCTTGAGCCGCTCGCTTAACCAGCCATGGACCTCGTCGGCTACAAGAGTCGCCTTGCCCTGCCGCGAATGACTGACGGCGACGAGATCGCGATCGGTCGGTGGCCGGACGACGATGCTGCCGCCCTCGTGATCCGCGATCGCAATGCCGCCGCCGTCACGCGGCTCGGCGTGAAAGCCCAACAGTGCGTGGAGCTCGCGCGCCGTGACGTTCTCGCCTCTGGCGTCAATGACGCCGAAGCGCCGGTCGCCGGCGAGTCCCCAAGGTTCGACTGACGCGCTCTCGACGGCAACGCCGCCCATGGACTTGACCGGATAGATCCGAACCGCCGTGACCCGCATGAGTAGATCCTGCCAGTCGCTCCCCGCAGCCTGCGATTACTGCGGGTCGAGGCCGCGTCTTAGCTCGACCGGGCACAGTCGTACCGGGAACGGCTTCGTCACTTGCATAACGTCGGCACCGTTGCCGCGAGTGGCCTCGCGATAGCTGCCTTCGTCCAGCTCGAAGACGATGATCGACGGCTCGTCGGGGTCGACGACCCAGTACGACTCGACGCCGAACCGTTCGTAGGCTGCCTTCTTCAGGTTGAGGTCGACGAGTGACGTTGACGGCGAGCGCACCTCGACGGCGAGCGCCGGTGCTGCGGGCAGGTTCTTCGCTGTCAGGTCGTCGTAGCGGGCGATCAACACATCGGGTTGGAACTCCGTGTCGTTAGTGCCGAAGGTCACGGCGAAGGGCGCCGTAACCATCTGCATGGCAGCCGGGCACGCGTCGTCAAGGGCTTTCGCGAGGTTGAACACCACGCGCTGATGCGACCACCCGGGCGCTGGGCTCACCAGCAAAGTCCCGTCGAGCAGTTCGTAACGGTGGCCGTCATCGGGCAGTTGCTCGACATCGTCGATCGTGAGCGGCCGCCCGAACGGCAGCCCGACGGTGTTGGTTGCGTTGCCGGTCATAACGACCATGGTGCTCCCTTTGCTGCGCCGATGTCATGCGCACGATCTTGGTGGAGACGCGTGGCGCGCAGCGCGCGTCGTCCACAACTCGGCGGGCTCGACCCGGCGGTACTAGCTGGCGCGAGCGAACCCGTCGGCCCAGGCTGCCGCGCCCACGCCGCCAGGCAGGATGTCGGGCACGCCTGCCAGCTGACGCCGAGGTTCGAGCGAGATCACCGAGCCTTCGACGCCGACCCCAGAACCGCGCTCAGTCCTGCGGGGTGCCGCGTGGGCGCCCCGGTCGGGCCGGACGTCGTAGCGGTACCACGAGAGCTCGTCGCGCACCACGTACGAGTGCCGATCGCCCCGCACGGTGTGCAGGATCACCCGGTCGTAGCGTTCAGCGACCGAATGCAAAGCAGCCAGCGACGTCAGGTCGACCACTGGGCCATCGAGCGGGATCGATTCTGCATCGACGATGCGATCGCCGTACTGGCGAAGAGCGCTGATCACGTCGTCCTCGGCGCGGCCGGTGCGCCGCGATCCGATGAGGACCGCGATCAGCCAGCCGAGCGCAACAATCGCACCCGCGCCGACGGCGATGCGCGCGGTGCCCACCCCGATGTGGTGGCCGAGCGCCGAAAACACGCGCGGCCCGGTTGACGGCACCTTGGCGTTGATCGGAGACGAGATTACGAGTGGGTTTGCCGGTGCTGCCGCCGTGTCGCTCGAAGCACCACTAGTGGACGTCGATGCCACCACCAGCTCGTTGATCCCCGACGCCAAGGTCAGCTTGCCCGTGTAAGCCCCCGCCACCGGTTGGCCGGCGATGAGGCTTGTCACGTTGACGATTGGCGTGATCACGACCGACGTCGACCCTGCTGTGATGCCGGTCGCCTTGGTGAACTGGCCGAGTGCTGACTGGGCCTTGGCCAGGTCGACCGCTACTGTCGCGCGACCCGAGCCGTCGCGCACCGCGGTCGCCGGGCCGGTGCCGAGCGGTGTTGTCCAGCCACTCGGCCCGACGAGCGCAGCCGACAACCGTACGTTGCCAGCCGTCGACGGGTCGGACTTGTAGTCGAACGTGAAGTCCACCGTGTGCACGATCTCGGTGAAGATCGGGTCGCCCCCCATCACCTTGCCGGCGGGGTAGACGACTGACGTGGGCGCCGTTGCTGAATACCCGAACGTGCCGGTCTGATCGACCACCGCGGCTCGGGTGGTGGGCATCGTGGCCGGCAGTTTGGTGAGCCACGCCTCACCGCCTAGGCACGCCACGAGCAGCAAAGTTGCGCCGACCAGTTGGCCGCGCGCAGCGTTGGGGAGTCGGTGCTGCGCGGTGGTTCCGTCGGTCATCACGCCGTGTCGGCTCGATGCGATCGGCTCGGGCCTTGGCGCTGCGTCGAAATCAGGCAATACGATCGCCGGTTCCCGAGTCGCTTTGGTCGCGCGGCGTGATGAGTTTTTGGGTACTGGCGCAGCGCGGTGCCGGCCCGCACGATGCCGGCCGCCACGAGCCCCGCCACTGGTGCGTAGTGCGCGCCGGCGGCGAACACGTGCCGAGCCACTCAGCAGGATGAGCGCGATCAACCCGCCCGCGATCGCTAGGCCCGGTGTCGAGTGCAGTGCGGCGATGTACCGGCCACCCTGCGGAACCTGCCATTCGAGACTGCCGAGAACATCGGCCTGCGTCGGGTGGTCGGGATCGAGCCAGCTGTTGTTATCGCCCTTGAACGTGAACTCGCCGTCATTTTCGGCCACGATCCGGTGCATGACGACCGTGTGCAGCGTGGCACTTCGGTACGCGACGACCTCACCGACGTGATACGACTGCTGTGCTCGCAGGATCGCGAGATCGCCGGTGTGAAATTTTGGTTCCATGCTGATGCCGTGGGTGACGACATAGGTGGTTTGCCCACCGATCCTCGCGGGCGCAAGGAACAGCCAAGCGAGGGCGCAGACGGCAACCGTCAGCGCCCCGCCAGCTGTCACAACCTTGCGCATCGCGTTAACCTCCATTCGCCCTGCGGTGTGGTGAGATAGGTCGCCCCCGGAGGGCAAACGACCTATCTCACCTCGCCCCGCGTGTCGCCGCTATTGCTGCGCGACAGCCACATGGAAGCTTGTTGCCGTCGCCGTCGAGGTGACGCCATCCACGCAAGTCGCGACGGCACCGGCCAACGTGCAGGCGCCGAGGGTGGCTTGGCCATCCCAACCTGCCGTGACCGTGGCACCCGTCGGTGCGGTGGAGAACGTGATCACCTCTTGGGCGATTTTCGTGCCGTCAGCCGTGAGCGAGTACGCGATGTCGGTCGCGGTCGCTCCCGTGACGGTCACGCTGCCGTAACCCACCGTGGCGGCTGGCAACGTGTTGCTGGCGGTGAATGCTGATCCACCGGCAGCGAGCGCTGCGACGATCGCCGCCGCGCTCACAATCTTGGTCTTGGTGCGCATGGGACTGCCTCCATTTGTCATCCGTGACAATGTCGAGCGGCTTGGCCCATGCATGGGGAAGAGCCGTCGACCTGACTTTCCTGTCTCCGCGCTTGTCGGCCATCGGTGATCGCTGTTGAGACGAAACCCTCTCTACGCCGCGCAATGTCACCCACCTGGCGCAGTGCTTTGGCGGACGCCGAAAATCGGTGACCCGCACGCCGAAAAGCATTACGCCGGACGCCGGAAACGGCTGCGCCGAACGACTAACGGAAGTTACGGCGATCGCGCCTCACGGCCCGAAATCGCGTTCGCATCGTTTGGCCATGCCCCATTAGGCTCACCGCCTATGACTCAGGATGCTGACGCCGTCCGGCGTATCTCTTCTGGCTCGACCTGCGAGCCGATCGTTGGCTATTCACGAGCAGTCGAGGTCAATGCGCTGATCGATCCCGCGATCCTGGTCGAGGTCAAAGCCACCGCATACCGGGCGTCGATTTCGTGACGGCCACCGACAGCCGGCTCGCGGTCAGGGTCATCCCATGCCTCGACGTCGACGCAGGGCGGGTGGTCAAGGGCGTCAACTTCGTCGACCTGCGCGACGCCGGCGACCCCGTCGAGATGGCCCGGGTCTACGACGCCGAAGGGGCCGACGAACTGGTGTTTCTCGACATCACGGCCAGCAGCGGAGATCGCGAAACCACGTACGACATCGTCCGGCGTACGGCCGAACAGGTCTTCATCCCGCTGACTGTGGGCGGCGGAGTCCGCAGCGTCGACGATTTCAACCGCTTGCTGCGGGCGGGTGCCGACAAGGTGGGCCTCAATACGGCGGCCATCGCGAGACCCGAGCTGTTGGCCGAGGCGGCCGATCAGTTCGGCGCGCAGTGCGTCGTCCTGTCCGTCGATGCTCGGCGGGTGCGCGAAGGCACGACCACAGCGTCAGGCTTCGAGGTCACCACGCACGGCGGGCGGCAGGGGACGGGCATCGATGCGGTCGGGTGGGCGGCGCGCGCGGCCGAACTCGGCGCGGGCGAGATCTTGCTGAACTCGATGGACGCCGACGGCACGCTCGCCGGCTTCGACCTGCCGTTGATCGCGGCGGTGCGCGCTGTCGTCTCGGTCCCGGTCATCGCCAGCGGTGGCGCCGGCAACAGCGCTGACTTCGCACCGGCGGTCGACGCCGGGGCTGACGCGGTGCTCGCCGCGTCCGTTTTCCACTTCGGCACGCTGCGCATCGGTGAGGTCAAAGCAGCCCTTCGATCAGCTGGAAAGCCGGTTCGCTGAGCCGGGCAGGCAATCGATCGAACCTCCCTGGCCTAGGTCAAAACGGCCGGCTAATCGCTCATTCGGCAGCTGGCGTCGGCACCGGCCGACTAGCCGGTCGTGGCAGCAGCTTCTCGCGGCGCACCCGCAGCACGCCGAGCGACTCCAGCGCGCGGCACACGACGTACCCGAAATCGGCTTCCCACCAGCGGTAGGAAAACCGCGGCGACCCGGGATAGGTGTGGTGGTTGTTCTGGAGCCCTTCGCCCCAGACCAGCCACGCGACGACGTGGTTGTTGCGCGAGTTGTCGGGAGTGTCGAAGTTGCGCGAGCCGACGGCGTGCCCGAACGAGTTGACCAGCCAACCCTGCACCGGGTGACTCATCATGCCGACGAAATACGCGACGCCGAGCAGCCAGATGCCGGTGGTCAGTGACAGCGTGGCCCCGATCGCTACCTGGAGTAGGTACGGCAGGAACCAGATTTTCTTTCGGTTGAGCCAGCTCACTTCGAAGTCGAGGTCGGGCACGACGGCCATGACCTCGGGTTCGTGGCGGGCGAGTTGCACCAAGATCCGCTCATAGGACCGCAATTGCTCCATTGCGACCCCGATGATGCCCACATTCGAGGGGCTGTGCGGGTCTGCGGCGCTGTCGGCCTCGGCGTGGTGGATGCGGTGCATGCACGTCCAGGCCTTCGGGTCGAGACCGGTCACCCAGTTGCCGGTGTGCGCAACCAGCGCGCGCACCGCGGGCTTCAAGACGACCCCGCCGTGGGTCAGGGCTCGGTGGTAGAAAACCGTGATATAGAGGAGGTTCAGCGAGTAACCTCCCAAAAACACCAAGAGGCAGATCAGGTAGTCCTTGCCGTTCACCTTGTCGTTCTCCTCGACGTCGTCAGTCGTTCGGGATGCCGGGTGCAAGATCTGTGGGGGCTGGCGCCGCCGTGCCGCTACCGAGACTCGCGGTCAGCGCCGCGCCCGCCGCCGCGGTCCGGGCGGTCAATGGCATCAGCCCGCCGAGCACCCGAAATGCTTTGTTCAGCCCGCCGGTCACGTGCACCGGACGCCGGCCGAGCGCACCAAGCGACGACTCCGCGACATCGGTCGGGGCGAGCGCCCACGGCGGCAGATCGACGTGCTGCTTGTCGTGGAATGCCGTCGCCGTCGTGCCAGGCAACAGGGTCTGGAAAACGACGCCACGGTCGCGGTTCTCGTGCCAGATCGCCGTCGCGTAGGTGAGCAGGAATGTCTTCGTAGCCGAGTACACCGCGCTGCGTGGCATCGGTGCGAGGGCATTGACCGACGCCACGTGGATCACGGCACCGCGACCCCGCGCCACCATGGCGGGCAGCAACGCGCGGGTGAGCAGCAAGGGGGCGAGCAGGTTGACCGCGACCAGGCTGGCGTACTCATCGGGGTCTGCGTCGATGAAGCGGCCCTTCAATCCGACGCCCGCGTTGTTGACAAGCACCTCGACTCGCCGGTCACCGATCCACGAGACCGCCTTGTCGACGTCCTCACGCTCAGAAAGGTCGACCGTCAATGCCTCGGCGCGGACGCCGAACTCCGACTGCAGCCCCTGTGCCACCGCATGCACGGCGTCGTCGTCGGCGAGCAGTAACAAGCCGGCGCCTCTGCCGGCCAGCCGGTTCGCGTAGGCGAGCCCGATGCCGGATGACGCACCCGTTACCACCGCCCACCCGTCAGCGAGCGTTGCGCCGGCGAGCGCGGCCGCGGCCCGATCGGTACCGGTACGCGTGAACCTGGCCGTCATCCCGCGCGCGATCTCAGCACCGGCCACGGCGAGCCCACGCAGCGGGACGGCGATCGCATGGCGCGACTGACCGGTGCCCGTCACGGCCGGCTCAGGCGATTCAGCCGGTCGCGTGTCGAGTACCGGCTCAGCCGACTCGTCACTCGCCGCGTCGTGCCGGCGTCCTCCCTTGAGCTTGTATAACGTCATTCGGCGTAGCGCCGGCCACCGATGCGCGACCGGGCTGTGAAAGATCCAGCCGTGCCGTTGCCTGCCGTCGACTGTCACCTGGCCGGAATAAAGAACTCGCGGGTGACCGAGTAAATACATCTGATAGAGGCCCCGACTTTCGGTGCCGAACAGCACCGATCGCGCGCCACGACGTCCGGTCTCGAGAAATAGGCCATACCAAAACAATGCGGACGCCGGTCCCGACCGCAGTGACGGATCGAGCCATACGCAAACCAATTCGATGGTGTCCGAGGGGTCGACCGCTGCAGCGACCTGCGTCCGATAGGGCTCGGGAACCCGTTGCAGGGTGCGAAAAGGCGCCTGGCCCGAGATGACTACACCGCCGAGCAACCGGCCCTTTCGGACGAAGCCGAAGACGAGGCTGCGTTGCAAGTAATCGATGGGCACGCGATAGCCGGACGCTTGCTCGTATTTCTCCGCGTATTCATCGATTTCGGCCGACGTGGTCAGTTGGCTTAGCACTTTCATGGGCCGGAGTTTAGGGGTCACGCATCAGTAGATGCGTCCTCCTAGCGATTGATACGGGTGCGTCGCGAGATTGATTTCCTGCGGGCCCTCGCTGTCGCTGTTCGAGCGAGCGAGGCCGGTTATTGACTGCCGCGAAGTGATCGCCGCCAGGGTCGCGGCGGCGTAATCTGGCCTCGAGATGCGTGCGATCAAGGCGGTCGTCCGGGCCTGCAAGTCAGTCGACCGGGCCTGTCGGGCCTGGGCAAAGGCCCGTTACGACCACGCCATTCAGCTTCCGGTGATGCCATCACAAGGTGAGCGTTGGCTGCGCTCGCGAGGAATCTCGCCCAACGTCAACCGACGGTAGCGCTGGTAAGAGTGTCACTACCGCAACTACACTGCAGGTATGACCACGATCACGGACCGCATCCCCGAACTCGCCGAAATGCTCGATGCACTGCAACCGGCCCACCGAAGCGAGCTCGAAGACGCCTATCTGCGGGTCCTCGCAACCGCGCCGCGACGTCGGCCGCGCAGCCTGCACGCGGCCGTGCGCACACACGCACCGGAGGTCGCGGCAGCTGCGGCCGCGCGCGGCTTGGCCCGCGAACTTGCCACCCGCGACCAGTTGGTCGCCGATTCGCTTTCGACGCCTGAGGTTGCGTCGTTGCTCGGTGTCAGCTCGGCCGCCGTCACCAAGCGCCGTGGCAAAGGTGGCCTGATCGCCTTCAAGCACAAGGAAGACTGGCGTTACCCCCGTTGGCAATTCGACGGCTCCACCGTGGTGCCCGGCGCCATCGCGGTCTGGAAGGTGCTGCCCGACCGCCACGACGTTGCCGGGCTCGTGAGGTGGTTCACACTGCCGTCGCGGCAACTCGGCGACCGCACACCGATACGGGCCATCGCCGAGGGCGCCGTCGACGCCGCAGTCGAGGCCGCGTCGTACGTCGGCAGCCGCTGAACTTGGCCGCGACAACGCGGACTCCCGCATTGCCGACGCCGGGCAGCACCATGCGGGCCGAGGC
>JBOGEK010000420.1:0-2316 GCA_050743645.1 Acidothermaceae bacterium | reverse complement strand
GAGATCAACCGCACGCCGCCGAAGACCCAAGCCGCGCTGCTGGAAGCGATGGAAGAACGGCAGGTGTCGGTCGACGGCATGCCTCGTGCGCTGCCCCGGCCGTTCATGGTGATCGCGACGCAGAACCCGGTCGAATACGAAGGCACCTACCCGTTGCCCGAAGCACAACTTGATCGCTTCCTGGTCAAGCTCAACGTGCCGCTGCCTGGCCGCGACGAAGAATTCGGCATGCTGCACAGGCATTCCGCCGGATTCGACCCACGCGACCTAGCCGCCGCCGGGTTGCGGCCGGTAGCCGGCGCGGCCGAGCTGTCGGCCGGTCGAGCAGCGGTCGGGCGGGTCACCGTAGCGCCTGAAGTGCTCGGCTACATCGTTGACGTCTGTCGAGCTACCCGCACTTCGCCGTCCGTCTCGTTGGGCGCATCACCTCGTGGTGCGACCGCGCTGCTGCGTACAGCTCGCGCCTGGGCTTGGCTTTCCGGCCGCGACTACGTAACGCCGGACGACGTGAAAGCCCTCGCCCGGCCGACGTTGAGGCACCGGTTGGCGTTGCGTCCAGAAGCCGAACTTGAAGGGGCCACCACCGACGCCGTGCTCGAAGGCGTGCTCGCGTCGGTGGCCGTTCCGCGGTGATCGGCCTATGGCACTAACGAGGCGCGCCGCTCTCTTCGCGCTGGTTGGCGTGTTCGTCGTCTTCGTCGCGCCACTGCACGGGTGGATGGTGCTCTACACCGAAGGTTTGCTCGCGGCGGCAATCGTCGTCGACGTCACCCTCGCGGGCAGCGTGCGCGCGCTCGATGTATCTCGATATGGAGATACTGCGCGACGGCTCGACGAAGCGGCATCTGTTGGCGTGAGTGCGGTCAATTACGGGAAGCGCCGGGTTCGCGGTGTCGTGCGCGACGCGTGGCCGCCGAGCGCGCGAGGTATGCCAAGCCGCCATCGCATCGACGTTGCCCCTGGTGAACGACGCCGACTCGTCACGACCTTGCACCCCTCGCGCCGCGCAGAACTGCAGGCCGGTCGGGTCACCTTTCGCAGCGTCGGGCCCCTCGGACTCGCTGCGCGGCAAGGAAATCACCAGGCACCCTGGAGCCTTCGCGTGCTGCCTGCCTTCCCGAGCCGGAAGTTCTTGCCAGAAAAGCTTGCGAAGCTGAGACTGCTCGACGGCCGTACCGCCGCTCGCATACGCGGCCAGGGCACCGAGTTCGACTCGCTGCGCGACTATGTCGAGGGTGACGACGCCCGCTCCATCGACTGGCGAGCCACGGCACGGCGCTCGGCCGTCGTCGTGCGTACCTGGCGGCCCGAACGAGACCGGCGACTGCTGCTCGTGCTCGACACCGGCCGTACGTCTGCGGCTCGCATCGGCAACGGAACACGGTTGGACGCCGCAATCGACGCCGCCTTACTACTCGGCGCTTTGGCATCGCGGGCAGGTGACCGCGTCGACGTGATGGCGATCGACAATCAACCTCGGCTGATGGTTCGCGGCAACGAAGGTGTCGGCGACTCGCTTCCCGGACTGCTGCAGTCGATGGCCGGCCTGCAGCCCCGTCTCGTCGAGACAGACGGACGGCGACTGGTGGCCGAAATCCTTCGGCGCACGTCACATCGCGTGCTCGTCGTGCTGTTCACCGCCCTCGACGAGGCCGCGTTCAGCGAGGCGATCCTGCCAACGCTTGGCCAGGTGACGTCGCGGCACGCAGTCATGCTGGCTGCCGTGACCGATCCTGTCGTCATCGAAATGACGAGCGACCGTGACGACGCAAGAGCGGCTTTCGACGCCGCGGCGGCCGAGAAAACCCTTGCTTCACAACGCAAAGTCGCAGGGCTGTTGCGACGTCGCGGAGTCGACGTGGTCGAGGGCACGCCCGACGAATTCGCCAGCAAGGTGGCCGACGCCTACCTGTCGATGAAGGCGCAAGGCTTGCTATAAAACCTGTCTTCGAGCTTGCATTGCGGGGTCACGCGCACCAAGTGAAGACCTCGGAGTGGGCCTAAGCGGCGTCCGACTACGGCGATGACGACATTGAGGAAGCGATCTGCGAGCGATTCGAAGAGGATCGCCTCAGGGAGTGTCGCGGCCGAGTTCGCCATGAGCCACTCGTTTCGGAAGAGTGATTCGATGCGTAACGGATGACGCGGACTCCTCACTCGCTTGCAGGGGCATCAGCCGACGGCGGTTGTCGATTCGACAACGGCGTCCATCGTCCCACCTCCGCAAACGTTTGCGCGGCCTCTCGCCGCACTGAGCGTGGCTGCGGCCCGCAAGTCCAGGTCTCTCGGGGCTGCTTTGCTTTGCTGCGTATGCGC
>JBOGEK010000419.1:0-1981 GCA_050743645.1 Acidothermaceae bacterium | reverse complement strand
CATGAGCGCAATGCCGGTAGCGAGATTCGGTGCGAGCGAAACCAACGTCATCGCGCCGCCGAATGCAACAGCCTCGACCGCGAGGATCTTTATCCCTGTCCGGCGCAGGCCTGCAACCAGCAACCCGCCAACGACGGCGCCCACGCCTTGTGCCGCCGTCATGAGTCCGTAGGCGGTTGCACCACCGTGCAGCACCTGCGACGCCATCGGCGGCAGAACTGTTTGAAACTCCCATGCAAACGTTCCGACCAACGTCATCATGACCAACGGCACCCACAGCGCAGGCAGCCCACGGACGTACGCAACGCCCTCACGCAACTGCCCGCGCGCGCGTCGGGTCAGGCTGACCGGGCGTAGCTTCGCGACGTCGATGACGAGTAATGACGTGACGACCGCGCCGAAGCTTGCCGCATTGACGAGAAAGCATGCGCCGAGTCCCACGGTGGCAACGAGGCCAGCACCAATTGCCGGCCCGGCAGTGCGTGCAATGTTGTTCAGCACACTGTTGAGGCCGACCGCATTCGGCAGTTGTTCCGCCCCCACCATTTCGAATACGAATACCTGACGGGCCGGATTTTCGAAGGACTCGCTGATGCCGAGAAGAAGGGCCAGCACGAAGATTTCCCAGAGCCGGACGACGTGAGTTACGGTCAGCAGGCCGAGTACGAGCGCGAGAAGCCCCATCGTCGACTGAAGGACGATCATGATGCGGCGTTTGTCGAACCGGTCGGCGACCAATCCGCCGTACGGCCCGGCAACGAGCGTTGGCAGCGCCTGTAGCGCGACGACAACGCCCACGATCGTCGCGTTGTGCGACAGATCGTAGACGAGCCACGACTGCGCAAAGCGCTGCATCCAGGTGCCGATCCGCGAGATCACCTGGCCGGTGAAATAGATGCGGTAGTTGCGTATCGCCAGCGAACTGAAAACGCGGCGCGCGCCGTCGCCCATAGCCACGAATCGACGACGTCCGGGACCAGCCATTCTCGCTACGGTCGTCTCGTGTCACTGGCAAGCGCTTCGAGCGCCGGCAAAGCTACAAGTAATGCCTCCGTCTGGCCGGGTGACAGCAGCTCCAAGCGCTCGGCCAGTTCGGCGGTGCGCTGTTGCTGAATGCGTTGCTTCAACCGACGGCCCGCAGCCGTCGGCTCGACGAAAGTCACTCGGCGATCGACCGGGTCGTTCGTACGCCTGACCAGCCCGGCGTCCTCTAACTTGCCGACAACCCGTGACAGCATCGTCGGATTCAGAGTTTCGGTCGTCGCGAGGTCACCGACACCAATCGATCCGTGACGAACGATCGCCGTCAGCACCCACATCTGCGTTGGCGTAAGATCGCTGCCCTGCGCGGCCGCACTCAGACGACGATTGAGTCTGCCTACCGCGATCCGAAGCCGTACCAATGCCTCAGCATCCATGGCCCACCCGGATTTCCATCGATAAGTTGCCTGCCAGCAAGCATATAGGTGCCGACGCCTGAGCCCGGTTTGAAGTAGCCTGCTTTCTCGTGCCAACCGCATCGTTACTACTTGACCGGCTCCACGCCGCCGGTCTGCGCGACGTCACGGCGGTCGAGCCAGTCGACGGTGGGATGGCCGCACTCGCCGGCGTCGCCACCCAGCGGAGCGGAGCCCTCCTGTTCGTCAAGTCGTTCGTCGATGTGCCGGCCGACGACCTGTTCGCTGCTGAGGCGCAAGATCTCGACGTCCTGCGTCAACGCGGCAAGGCAAATACGCCCGAGGTCGTGTTTTGATCGACCCCGCCGTCTCGTACACCTGGGCCGAGGTCGACCTAGCCCGCGGATCAGGTCCGAGACATCCTGAAACCGTTCCGCAGGTAACCGCTTCGGAGCAACTACAGATCGGTGAGGCGCTCCGAAAGGTAACCGACGACGGCGTCGAGGGAAACCCGCTCTTGCTTCATCGTGTCGCGTTCGCGAATCGTCACTGCCTGGTCTTCTAGCGTGTCGAAGTCGACGGTG
>JBOGEK010000418.1:0-2298 GCA_050743645.1 Acidothermaceae bacterium | reverse complement strand
TTGCAGCGCTTTGACGTCGGTGGCCGTGAGGTTCGCGGCCCGCGAGCGGGTGCCAAGCGTCGCCCGGCCGCCGCCGCCGCCACCTCCGCCGAAACCGCCGAATCCACCGCCTCCGGCTTGCGGCGTGATCTGAAGAAAGTTGGTGCCCAGGCCTTCGATCGCCTTTTGCACCGCTTGGGATGAGCCGGTTCCGACAGCCACCAGCATGATGACCGAGCCGACGCCGATCAGCATGCCGAGCATGGTGAGTGCGGAGCGCATGCGGTTGTGCACGATTCCCGCTAGCGCGATGCGCATGCTTTCGATGCGAATCACGATTCGGCCCCGACCATGTCGTGACCGATCAATCCCGGCATCGGTGGCGCACCGTCGATCGGTGTCGTTCGCGAGTCGCCGACGATGAGGCCGTCCTTGACGCGGACGATGCGCTTCGCGTGCTGGGCTACGTCGTTCTCGTGAGTGATCATCACGATCGTGCGGCCCTCGGTGTTGAGCCGCGCGAAAATGTTGAGTACGTCAGCGGTTGCGACCGAGTCGAGGTTCCCGGTGGGCTCGTCGGCGAGAATCAACGACGGGTTGACTGCAATGGCCCGGGCAACGGCGGCGCGTTGACGTTCGCCGCCCGACATCATGGCGGGTCGGTGACCGTAGCGTTGCGCCAAGCCAACCGCGTCTAGCGCTTCCATCGCTCGCCGCCTGCGGTCGCGGGCATGTACGCCTGCGTAGGTCAGTGGGAGTTCAACGTTTTGCAGCGCGCTCGAGCCGGAAAGCAAGTTGAAGCTCTGGAAGACGAACCCGATCTTGCGGTTACGGATCTCGGCGAGTTCGTTGTCGTCGAGTAGTTCGACGTCGACGCCGTCGAGCAAGTAGCGACCGGTCGTCTGCATGTCGAGGCAACCGAGAATGCTCATCATCGTGCTCTTGCCCGACCCCGACGCACCCATGATGGCGACGTAATCGCCGTTATAGACCGACAGGCTGACGCCGCGGAGTGCGTGCACCGCGGCGTCGCCCGTTCCGTAGGTCTTCGTGAGTTGCCACAGCCGGATTACTGGTTCGGTGGCTTCTTGGCTCATCCGCGGCCACCGAACCCGCCGCCAAAGCCGCCACCGCCGCCGGGAAATACCACCGTGCCGCCACCCGTGCGGTTGTTCGTCGTCGTGTTGGACGAAGTCGTGCTCTTGGCTACCGTCGACGTCGGTAACGCGACGGTGTCGCCTGCCTTGAGATCGCCAGAAATTTCCGTCGTCGTGTTGCCCTTCAATCCGACCACGACGTCGACTTGTTTCTGGCTGCCGTCAGGTTGCATGACCATCACGTACGACGAACCGCCGGTGCTGTGTACTGCCGCCGACACCACGTTCAACACGCCGTCGACTTTGTCAGTGGTGACGCTGACGCTTGCCGTCATGCCGGGTTTGATCGTCGGATCGGTGTTGTCGAGCTGGAACGTGACCTGATACTCGACCACGTTGCTCGACACCGTCGACGTGTCAGCCACCTCGATCACGTGGGCCGCAAATTCCTTGCCGGTAATGGCATTGAGCGTCACGGTGGCGGGGGAGCCAACCTCCACCTTCGAGGAATCGGCTTCGTCGATATCGGCGACCACCTGCAGATCGGTAAGATTCGTCAACGTCATGAAGGCGGACGACGTCCCGCTGCCGGTGCCTGTCGAGCTGCTGCCGCCTGAGCTCGAGGTTGTACCGGCTGACACGGATTGCCCGACGGCCTCGTCGATACTGCCGATGGTGCCGTCAGCGGGAGCGGTGAGTGTGGTCTCGTCGTAGGTCTGCTGTGCTGAGGCAACTTGTGCTTGGGCCTGCTCGATCTGTGCCTCGTCGGTCTCGACGTCAGACGGCAACGGCGACGCGGTCTTCTGCGCGTTGCCGTTCTTCGTCGTTTCCAGCGACAGCTGCGCGTTGGTCACTTGCTGCTGAGCGTTTTTAATCGACTGCTGGTCTTTGGCCAAGGTCGCGGTCTTGTTGTTCTGGTCGTTGGTGATGCTCTCGTTGTCCTTATCGATCGTCTGCTGGTCGCGCAACTGCCCGGCTGCCATAGAGTTTTGAGCGGACGTGATTGCCGTGGCGTCGCTGGCCACCTTCGTCGCGTCCGCAAGCACAGCCTTGTCATTGTTGACATTTGACTGATCAATGGCTTGGCTCGCCTGGGCCACTGAAAGGTTGCTTTCGTCTGAGTTCACAAGATTCTGAGCAGTCGTGATCGCATCGCAGTCAGCCTTGTTCACGACAGGATCCGCTGTGCAGGCTGCTTGGTCCTGAGCCTGTACGTTTGACA
>JBOGEK010000417.1:0-6964 GCA_050743645.1 Acidothermaceae bacterium | reverse complement strand
GGCAACGTCCGCCGGGATCACCGAGGACCGCGCCGAGCCTGCTGTGAGCGTCATGCCGTTCAGCGTAGCGCCGTCCGGTGGGCAGGGACGGCCAAGTTACGCGCTTGATTTATGGGGTTAGGGGTGTCCGAGCGCCGGACTACTCACCTACGGTGAGCAGATGCGCGTGTTGGTCTTGGGCGGTGGCACGTTCGTCGGTCGTGCGCTGGTCGAAGCCGCGGTTGCGGCCGGCCATCAGGTGACGACTTTGACCCGATCGACGCCTCCTCCCGGGGCGGGAACCGGCGTAGTCGAAGCATTGTTCGGCGATCGCCGAACGCCCGCCGGCCTCGGTGTACTCGACCGCGGGCGTGGCGACGACACCGGGGGCCGCGACGAGACCGTGGGCCGCGACGAGACCGTGGGCCGCGACTGGGACGCCGTCTTCGACACGTGGTCGGGCGCGCCTCGCGTCGTCCGGCAATCTGTGACGTTGTTGCGTGATCGGGTGCCGTATTACAGCTACGTCTCGAGCATGTCGGTTTACGCGGAGCCGATGCCCGCGGGATCGAACGAATCGCATCCTCCGGTTGACGCCGACGCCGAAGCTGATCTCACGAGTTATCCGGCCGACAAGCGGGGCGGCGAGCTGGCGGTCCTCGAGGGTTACGGCGACGATCATTGCCTGCTCGCTCGGGCCGGATTGATTTTGGGGCCACATGAAGGTCCGGGTCGGCTGCCGTGGTGGTTGCAGCGGGTTGCTGGGGGAGGCGAGGTGCTGGCGCCTGGGCCGGCCGATTTGCCATTGCAGTATGTCGATGCGCGCGACCTCGCCGCGTGGATGGTGCACTGCGCAGAGCAGCAGATCGCAGGCGCGTTCAACGCGGTTTCGGAATCGGGGCACACCACTATGGGCGAATTGCTCGAAGTCTGCCGCTGCGTCGTCGGTTCGACCGCGAAACTGGTGTGGGTCGACCCAGATTTCGTTGTCGCGCAGGGCATCGAGCCGTGGATGGAGTTGCCAATCTGGCTCCCGCCCGGGCCCGATCACGACGCGCAGAGCGCCGACACTAGTCGTGCTGCGGCCGCTGGTTTGGTCTGTAGGCCGATCGGCGACACGGTCAGCGACACATGGCAATGGTTGTCGGACGGCGGAGTGCCTCGCGCCGTGCCGGGTCGGTCGGCGGTCGGCCTCGCTCCGGAAAAAGAGCAATCGGCATTAGCCCATTGGCGATCGGCATCGTTGCGCCGGTAGAGCCGTCGACGAATCGGGATCGTGTGGCTCACGCTCATCGTCGACTAAGCCGCGCCGCTGGTTGCACAACTGGCGTCGCGTTTGCCGTGCGGCGTGATCTACGCGGGCAAGTCCGCCTGCGGCAAATAGGCCTGCGAGGGAGGGTCGGCCTGTGAGGGCGGGTCGGCCTGCGGCAAATAGGTCTGCGAGGGCGGGTCGGTTTGCAAGCATCCGTCGAGCTGGATTGGTGGCTCGAGGGCATATTGCTGGCCGGTGGGACTCGTCCACAGGCACGAACCATCGCGGTGCAGCTCGAATTCCCAGCCTGCGTGGGTTTTCAACCGATGGTGGCGGCGACAGAGACACGCGCAATTCGCTGCGGCCGTTGAGCCACCGTCGGCCCACGCGATCACGTGATCGACATCGCAAGCCGATGCCGGCCGCAAACAACCGGGGAACCGACACCCCCTATCTCTGGCCTTTACGTAATCCGCAAGTGCTCTCGGGATGCGGTAAGTAGTGCGCCCGTAATCGAGTAGGTGGCCGCTAACTGGATCAGTGACGAGCCGCCGCAGCTTCACGTCGCCGGCGAATTCGGCGAAGAATTCGCGCGCAGCACCCGCGCTAATCGGACCGTAGCCAATCAGTTCGGCCGGATTATCTGACAATCCAGCCAACGCGTCAGCGTCGATCACGACCTGCAGTTCGACGCCAACGCTGGGCGTCGACATGGGACTTACGCCGGTTTCGGCGTCAGAGCTGAGCGCAATCGGTGGATTCAAGGAATCCGCCGCGCCGAGTTGGCTCCCGATGCTCGACTGGCCCGCGGCGCTCGGCGGGCTGCCCGAGCTCGAAGTGTTCGGCTTGCTCGGGATGCTCGGCTCGCTCGAGGTGCTCAGCTGGCTCTCCGGCCTCGGCTGGCTCCCCGGCCTCTGCTGGCTGCCTGGGCTCTGCTGGCTGCCTGGGCTCGGCAGGCGCCCAGTGAGCCGGCCGAGGCGGCGTCGATGGCGTGCAGTGCCAACTCGGCTCGCCGTCCCCGCGCTCGCGCCGACGCCTGCGCCCGTGCGAGCGCCACCGGGAGGGACTTCGCCGCGAACGCTGCGACCGGCGTGGCGGCTGCGGCGCAGCACTGAACTCGCGGTGCGTGCGACACCGAGGTCGACGCCGAGGAGCGCAAGGAATGCATCGGCGCGGGCCTCGTCGAACAGCGGCTTGTCGAACAGCGGCTTGTCGAACAGCGGCGTTTCGGCCAGCGGCGTTTCGGCCCGCGGTTTGCCGGCTCGCGGTTTGCCGGTTAGGGGCTCGTCGCCTTGACCGGCTGCCGCCACGACCTGCATGGCCGACTGATGGATGAGCTGGTAGGCGGCGTGAGCTTCGATCGCGGGCAGGAAAGCGCTCAACGTGGCCATGCCATCGGTGTCTGGCCGAAGCCACACCGCACGCTGGGTCTTTGCGACGGCCTCGGCGAGCTGTGCGTCGGCATCGGCCACCGCGAGGACCGCACGGCGGACCGACCGCCTGAAGTTCGCGACGGTCTGGTGCGGCGCCCGCTGGATGACTCGCGCTTCGACTGCCCGGATGGCGGAATCCGGCAGGCCGGTGCACTCATCAACGAGCGTCTGGGCGTGTTGCCAGGTGATGTCGCCCGCGTCGAGATGTGCCTGCGTGGCTTTCAAACACCGCCCGAGCACGCGAGCTGTGTGCACACGCACCGCCGCCGTGCGAGTAGAGGCACCCAACGCGGCGGCGATCTCGTCGCGCGCCCAATCGTCGCGTTCGAAACTGCGTGGCCCATCGACGATGTCGGGCTCAGGTTCGGGACCCGCCACTGCAAGCAACGCCGCTTGGGTTTTTCCTGCTAGCCATGCCTGCTGACGCTGCCACGCTTGCAGGTAGACGAGCCTCTCGTCGGCGTCGAGCGCCGTCGGGTCGATCGCATCGAGGTAACAAATCGCACCAGGACCGGTGCCGAGGACCGCTAGTTGCTCACCTACGGGCCCGATCGGCATAGGCAGATCGGTGCCGCCCCACATGTAGGCGCCACCGACGCCCGTCACGTCGGCAAACTCGTCAATCAGTCCTGCAACCATGCCTCGAAACTACCTATGGCTACTGACAAAACCACGAGACCGAAGCTCTCTGTGTATAACCCGAAGAGCACGGGCACCTGTGGAAAGCACGTCACTCAGTTCAGGCCCAGCACCTTCGCCAGCTCGTCACGGATCGCATCGAGTTGCGCGCGTGCGATCCCTCGGGTGGCCGAGACCGAATCCCGCACGGGCACGACGACTTCGAGGTAGCTCTTCAACTTCGGCTCGGTGCCACTCGGCCGGACGACGACCCGTGCCGCGCCTTGCCCGCGAGTCGATCCGTCGAGCCGATACCGCAACCCATCGGTCGGTGGCAAACCTCCGATCCCGGCAGCCAAGTCCTCCACCGAGACAACGCACAACCCGCCGAGTGACTCAGGCGGCTGCGCGCGCAACCGCTCGACGGCTGCGGTGATCTGCGCGATATCGGCGACCCGAATCGAGAGCTGATCGGTCGCGAAAAGTCCGTAGTCGCAGGCAATCTCGTCGAGACGAGCCATCACAGACGAGCCCTGAGCCTTCAGATCTGCAGCCAGCAACGCAAGAAGCAGTGCCGCGCTGATGCCGTCCTTGTCGCGAGTGAGGTCGGGTGCGACGCAGTAGCCCAGCGCTTCTTCGTAACCGAACACGAGATCGTCGCCAGACTTCACGATCCACTTGAAGCCGGTTAGGGTCTCGGAATACGCCATGCCATGCCTCGTTGCCATGGCCGACAGCAAGGACGACGAGACGATCGTGGTGGCATACCGGCCATGAATCTTGTTGCGCAACAGGAAATCCGCGAGTAACACTCCCACTTCGTCGCCGCGCAGCATTCGCCACCCGTCATCACCAACCGGCACCGCCATCGCGCAACGATCGGCGTCTGGGTCATTCGCAAGCACTATTTCGGCGGACGACGCACGAGCAGCCGCAACCGCTAAATCAATCGCGCCCGGTTCTTCGGGGTTGGGAAATGCAACAGTCGGGAACTCCGGGTCAGGCTCGGCTTGTTGAGAAACCACCTCCAGCACGGGAAAGCCGGCACGTGAGAACGCCGCAACCACGACGTCTCGACCCACACCGTGGAGCGGGGTGTAGACGATCCGAATTTCGCGCGACGGCAATCGCTGAAGCAGTGGCATTGACGAGACGGCGCTGAGGTATGCCTCGAGTACCGCGTCGTCGAGAACCGTGAACTCGCTGCTAAGTGGAATCGACGCAAGCGCCCCGACCGCCGAAATCTCGGCTGAGATGTCAGCGTCGGCGGGCGGCACGATCTGCCCGCCGTCACCGAGGTAGACCTTGTAGCCGTTGTCTTGCGGTGGGTTGTGAGATGCCGTCACCATCACACCCGCCGACGCGGCCAAATGCCTGACTGCGAAAGCCAATACCGGCGTGGGCATCGGTCTGGGCAACAACAAGGCGCGCAACCCGAAGCCCGCAACGACCGACGCCGTGTCACGCGCGAACACATCCGACTTGTGCCGAGCGTCGTAGCCGATCACGATCGAACTGCCGCCGCGCGCACGAACGTACGAAGCGAGCCCAGCGGCCGCGCGCAACACGACAGCCCGGTTCATGCGATTCGGGCCCGCGCCAAGCGCACCACGTAAGCCAGCCGTGCCGAATTCGAGCCGCCCGCTAAAACGATCCGCCAGCTCCGCCGCAGCACGAGAATCGGCTAATTCGAGTAGTGCCGCAAGTTCCGCGCGCGTGTCGGGATCAGGGTCTTCTGCAAGCCACGCGCGCGCGGCGTCGTCCAACTCGGTCATAGCTGCTCGACAAGATGGCGCAGCAATTCACCCATGCGGGCAGCAGATTCACGCCCTGTCGAAAGGACTTCTGCGTGGTCGAGCGGCTGGCCCGAGATGCCGGCTGCGAGGTTGGTGACAAGCGAAATGCCCAGTACCTCGGCTCCGCTCGCGCGGGCAGCGATCGCCTCGAGTGCTGTCGACATTCCGACGAGGTCGCCGCCCATCGTGCGCAACATGCGAATCTCGGCTGGAGTTTCGTAGTGCGGGCCTGGCAGTTGCACGTAAACGCCCTCGGGCAACGTTGGGTCGACGCCGCGCGCGATGGCACGTAGTCGCTCGCTGTATAGGTCGGTGAGATCGACGAAAATCGCGCCCTGCAAAGGAGAAACGGCCGTCAGGTTCAGGTGGTCGCTGATGAGCACCGGTTGGCCTGGCTCGAAGTCGGGCCGGATGCCCCCGCAGCCGTTGGTCAACACCACGATGCTGCAGCCCGCAGCAACGGCCGTCCGAACACCGTGCGCAACTGACGCAACGCCGTGCCCCTCGTAAAGGTGGGTGCGGCCGAGAAAGACGAGCACGTGCCGTCGTCCGACTGGAATCGACCGCAGCCGGCCCGCATGGCCGGCGACCGACGGCGGGGCAAATCCGGGCAGGTCGGTGACGGCGAACTCGTGGCTCGCGTCGCCGATTGCGTCGGCTGCCGGCACCCAGCCGGAACCGAGAACGATCGCTACATCATGGGTCCGGACGCCGGTCAGGCGTGCGAGCTCGTCTGCTGCCTGCGTCGCCTGGGCTGCCGGATCGGCGGCTGCGGACGCGGCGGACGTCGGGTCGGTGGTTGTCGTCATGGCGGCACGTTACGCCCGTAACCTGGTGCGGCAGGTCAAGACCCTCGAGCTAGCTGCAGGGACGCTTGCGCAACTCGTCGACGTAGTCGTCGGGCGCACCGGCAACCTCGGCGGCATCGGCGATGATCCCCAAGTAACGCGCCGACGGCAGGCCGCCCTCGTATCCGTTGAGCACGTAAAGCCAGGCGGTCTCGTCGCCGTCCAACGTCGCGACCCGCACCCGCAGCTTGCGATACAGGCCGAGCGCATTGCCCTCCCAGCGATCGAGGCCCGGTTCATCGACCGGAGCGACGTCGTAGAGCATCACGAAAACCTGACCGCCCGCATCTTCGACGACCGTGGCGAGCGCACCTTCGAAGCTGAGTTCTTCGCCGCCGAACGTGAGTCGCCAATCGATCAGCCAGCCGTGGCCGCGCGCGGGCGAGTGCGGCGCGCGTTCGAGCATCTGCGCCGGGTCGAGGTTGCTGCCGTAGGCGGCATAAAGGGCCACGCGAAGAAGGTTAGACGTTGATCATCGCGAGATCGGGCTGCCGCGCGACACCACCTGCGTGGAGTGCGCCACATCATCGCGACAACCGTGCGCGGAGCGGTCGGGCGGCCCGCCGTGAGGCGGTGCGGCAGAATGCCGCCTGTGACTCGGATCGCGATCGTCGGTGGCGGACCAGGCGGCTACGAAGCGGCGCTCGTCGCCGCACAACTGGGCGCTGACGTCACCCTCATCGAGCGCTCGGGCGTCGGTGGCGCGTGCGTGCTCACCGACTGCGTGCCCTCGAAAACACTGATCGCGACCTCGGAGGCGATGACGTCGCTCGCGTTGTCGCCTCGCCTCGGCGTCCGGTTCGACGGCGGGACCGATCACGACGCAGGCTCGGTCACGGTCGACGTCACGCAGGTCAATGCGCGGGTGAAGTCGCTGGCGCAGGCACAGTCCGACGACATCGCCGGACGGCTCGCGGCAGAAGGCGTCACGCAGATCAGCGGGGCCGCGCGCTTGACGAAGGTCACCGTCGCAGGCCAGCAAATCGCGATCACGACCAGTGACGGCAGCAGCGAAGACATCGAGGCGGACGTCGTGTT
>JBOGEK010000416.1:0-4653 GCA_050743645.1 Acidothermaceae bacterium | reverse complement strand
GGACAACGGCGGTTACTTCGACCAGGCCGTTCACGAGTCTGCGCCGAACTTTCGGCGCGCCGCAATCGAGGCGCTCGAGGCGATGGGAATCTCCGTCGAGTTCAGCCATCACGAGGCCGGTCCGGGCCAGCAGGAAATCGACCTGCGTTACGCCGATGCGCTGACCACCGCCGACAACATCTTGACGTTCCGCCAGGTCATGAAGCAGGTGGCGTTGGAGCAGAACCTCTACGCCACTTTCATGCCGAAGCCGTTCACCGAGCATCCCGGCTCGGGCATGCACACCCACCTGTCGCTGTTCGAGGGCGACCGTAACGCGTTCTTCGAAGCCGGCGCGCAATATCAGCTGTCGAAGACCGCGCGGGCTTTCATCGCGGGCATCTTGCGGCACGCCGCCGAAATCGCGGCGGTGACGAACCAGTGGGTCAACAGCTACAAGCGGTTGTGGGGCGGCACGTCTCGAACGGCCGGCGCCGGCGGCGAAGCGCCGTCCTACGTTTGTTGGGGGCACAACAATCGCTCGGCGCTCGTGCGAGTGCCGATGTACAAGCCGCAGAAAGGCAACTCGACCCGCATCGAGATCCGTTCTCTCGACTCGGCCTGCAATCCCTACCTCGCGTTCGCGTTGCTTTTGGGCGCCGGACTGGCCGGTGTCGAGAACGGCTACGAACTGCCTGAGGGCGCCGAGGACGACGTGTGGGCGCTCACCGAATCCGAGCGGCGCGCGATGGGCATCGAACCGCTGCCCGACTCGCTGTCGAAGGCGATCGCAGTCATGGAGAAATCCGAACTGGTGTCGAGCGTGCTCGGCGAGCACGTGTTCGACTTCTTTTTGCGCAACAAGCGGCAGGAGTGGGCCGACTACCAGCGCCAGGTCACCGAGTACGAACGCGACCGTTACTTGCCAGTGCTCTAATCGCTTGCGTGAGCGAACTCGAACGGCTCGACAGTCGGACCGGCCGGCTCGCGCGTTTCGGTTACACCGATGCGGCGCGGGCCGACCGGTTGGCTGCCGACGCCGGGGTCAGCGCGGGCCTGCTGGCCGAAATCGCCAAGGCTGCCGACCCCGACCTTGCGCTGACGTCGCTCGTTCACCTGATCGACGGGGCCGCGAGTTCGACCGCGCTCGACGATCGCCACGACGCGTTGGCACTGCATGCGGCGCTCGAGACCGACGCCGAATTTCGCCGCCGGCTGTTTGCCGTGCTCGGGTCGAGTGCCGCGCTCGGCGACCATCTCGCCACCCATCCCGCCGACTGGGCCGAACTCGCCGACCCCGACGTCGACGCCGTCCGACCGACCGGTATCGGAATGCGCGCGGCACTGTCGGCTGCGGTGGCTGGGGTTTCCGGGGCGGCAGCACACGAGGCACTGCGGGCCACCTACCGGCGGTTGCTGCTGCGACTGGCGGCGCGTGACCTCGGCGGAACCGTCGGGTTCGACGACGCCGCCGCCGAGCTCGCCGACCTTGCGGCGGCCACGATCGATGCCGCGCTGGGGATGGCGGCCGCGGAGCTGCCCGCCGATGCCGTGCCGTGTCGGCTCGCCGTCATCGGCATGGGCAAGTGCGGCGGACGCGAACTCAACTACATCAGCGACGTCGACGTCATCTTCGTGGCTGAACCGGCCGAGCCGGTCGACGAGACCGCTGACGAAACGGCGGCGCTGCGCACCGCCACGCAACTGGCGACCGCGATGATGCGCATCTGCGCACCGATCTGGGAGGTCGACCCGGCCCTTCGACCCGAGGGAAAGATGGGTCCGCTCGTGCGCACGCTGGCGAGCCATGTCGCCTACTACCAGCGGTGGGCGAAGACCTGGGAGTTTCAGGCCCTGCTCAAGGCGCGGCCGATAGCGGGCGACCTCGCGCTCGGGCAGTCGTACGTCGACGCGTTGCGACCCTTGGTGTGGGAGGCGGGCGGCCGCGACCACTTCGTCGAAGACGTGCAGGCGATGCGCCGCCGGGTCGAGGCCGCCCTGCCGAGCGGTGCCGCAGACCGCGAACTCAAGCTCGGCCCCGGCGGTCTGCGCGACGTCGAGTTCGCGGTGCAGTTGCTGCAACTCGTGCACGGTCGAAGCGACGATTCACTGCGCAGCGCGACGACGCTGGTGGCGCTTCGCGAGCTGGCGGACGGCGGTTACGTGGGCCGCGACGACGCGGCTTCGCTGGCGCAGGCGTACCGGTTCTTGCGCACCCTCGAACATCGGCTCCAGCTATTCCGGCTGCGCCGCACCCACACGCTGCCGGTCGACGAGGCCGAGCTGCGCAGGCTTGGCCGCGGCATGGGATATCGGCGCGACCCGGTGGCCGAGTTGCACGCCGAGCATGCCAAGCACGCCCGCGAGGTACGCCGATTGCACGAAAAACTCTTCTACCGGCCGCTGCTAGCGGCGGTGGCCCGGTTGCCCGGGGGAGAGGCTCGGCTCTCGCTCGACGCTGCGGCTACCCGCCTCGAGGCACTCGGTTATGCCGATCCGGCGCGTGCGCTGCAGCACCTCGAAGCCTTGACCAGCGGCGTCAGTCGGAGAGCCGCGATCCAGCGCACGCTGCTGCCGGTCATGCTCGGCTGGTTCGCCGACGCTCCCGACCCCGACGCGGGACTGCTCGCGTTCCGGCAGGTCTCCGACGCGCTCGGCGACACGCCTTGGTACCTGCGCCTGCTGCGCGACGAAGGCGCTGCCGCCCAGCACCTGGCCCGAGTGCTCGCCAGCAGCCGGTATGCCGTCGACCTGTTCCTGCGCGCGCCCGAATCGGTAGCGATGTTGGGTGGCGCCGAAACCGAGAGCCCACATCAGTTGCGACCGCGGCCGTTCGGCGACCTCAGCGCCGAGTTGCTGGCCGCCGTCCGGCGTTACGACGACCCGGCGGTGGCCGTCTCGATGGCCCGCGGGTTGCGCCGGCGGGAGTTGCTGCGGATCGCCTGCGCCGACCTGCTCGGGTTCGTCGACATCGCGGAGGTCGGGCGCGCACTCTCGGATCTGACGGCGGCCACGCTGGAGGCGGTGCTCGACGCGGTGACGCGCCGGGCGGCGCTCGACCGCGGAGGCGCGCTACCGATGCGGATGGCCGTCATCGGAATGGGTCGCCTCGGCGGCGGGGAGCAGGGTTACGGCAGCGACGCCGACGTGCTTTTCGTGCACGACCCGGTTGAGGGCGCGAGCGAATCCGATGCCGCCGCGGCCGCGCACCTGGTCGCCAACGAACTGCGCAGGTTGCTGGCGGTGCCCGCGCCGGAACCGGCGGTCGACGTCGACGCCGATCTGCGCCCCGAGGGTCGGCAAGGACCGTTGACCCGAAGTCTCGGCTCGTATGCCGCCTATTACGCCCGCTGGTCACACGTGTGGGAAAGCCAAGCGCTGCTGCGGGCCCGACCGGTTGCCGGCGATCCCGAGGTCGGCCGGCGATTTGTCGAGGCGATCGCGCCGGTGCGTTGGCCGGCGGCGGGGCTTTCGTCGTCCGATATCAGGGAGATCCGCCGGATCAAGGCGCGGGTCGAGAAAGAACGGCTGCCACGCGGCGCCGATCCGACCCTGCACACCAAGCTCGGGCGCGGTGGCCTGGCGGACGTCGAGTGGACCGCCCAGCTGATGCAACTGCAGCACGCTGGCGCGATCGCCGGGCTTCGCACGACCTCGACCCTGCAGGCGATCGACGCGGCGCGGGCGGCCGGCCTGATCGAGGAGGTCGACGCGAAGACGCTAGTTGATGCCTGGCGATTAGCTACTCGGGTGCGTGACGCGCTTGTGCTATCGAAAGGCAGGCCGACTGACTCGATTCCGTCTGTTTTGCGTGAGGTGGTAGGCATCGCCCGTCTGGTCGGCTACTCTCCGTCGCAGTCCGGTGACTTTTTGGATGCGTATCGGCGAATCACCCGGAGATCCCGGGACGTCGTTGAGAGGGTGTTCTACTCGTGAGCGCTATTTCATACGCAACACGGTCGGGCGACCAACCGTGGCCGTGACTGTCAATGAGGGCCGAACGGGGGCTGTTGTGATCGTCGAGGCGGCGCCGCCGCGCGTCCGGGTCCTCGCCAACCGAGAATTCCGCGGGCTCACGTTTGCTCAAATCACCAGCGAATGCGGTGACCAGGTTGCCGCCATCGCGATCTCTCTTCTTGTGTACGGCCGATCGAACAGCCCGCTGCTTGCTGCCGCCACTTACGCGGTCACCTACGTGCCGTGGGTACTCGGCAGCATGTTGCTGAGCCCGCTCACCGACCGATACCCGCGCCGGCTGGCGATGCTGGTGTGTGACGCATGCCGGGCAGTGGTGATCGGCGTGCTGGCGCTGGTGAGCACGATCCACAACGCGCCGATCGCGTTGCTGATCGCGCTCGTGCTGCTGTCGAGTTGCTTCTCGCCACCGTTCGCCTCGGCGCGCGGCGCGACCCTGCCCGATCTCTTCGAAACCGGTCCGCCCTACGTGCGCGCGGTCGCGATCAGCCGCATCCTGCAGCAGGTCGACCAAGTATTCGGATTCGCGCTCGGCGGTCTCGTGGTCGCTGCAGTATCGCCGCAGGGAGCCCTCGGGATCGACGCCGTCAGCTTCCTGCTCTCGTTCGCGCTGCTCGCCACCCACCTGCACGAGCGGCCGGTGGCGGACGCCGGGCCGCCGCTGCGCCCGATGGCGATGCTGCGACAGATCGGGCCCGA
>JBOGEK010000415.1:0-2493 GCA_050743645.1 Acidothermaceae bacterium | reverse complement strand
TCGCGGGGTCGAGGTCGAGCACACCGACCTCGCTCGCGAGGACGACGAGACCACCGTCGGTGACCCAATAGCGCGACGGTCGCAGGCCATTGCGGTCAAGGACGGCGCCGATCAGCGTGCCATCGGTGAACGTCACGCAGGCCGGACCGTCCCACGGCTCCATGACGCTGGAGTGGAACTCGTAGAACGCCCGCCGTGCGGCGTCCATCTCGGTGTTCTTCTCCCACGCCTCGGGGATCATCATCAAGACAGCGTGCGGAAGCGAGCGGCCACCAAGGTGCAGTAGTTCGAGCACCTCGTCGAAGCTCATGGAGTCGCTGCCGCCCGGCGTGCAGATCGGGAACAGCTGCGCCAGGTCGCCTGGGATCAGGTCGCTGGCGAGCAGCGTCTCACGAGCTCGCATCCAGTTGCGGTTGCCCTTGATCGTGTTGATCTCGCCGTTGTGCGCGATGAACCGGTATGGGTGCGCGAGCGGCCAGCTCGGGAACGTGTTCGTCGAAAATCGCGAGTGCACAAGGGCGAGCGCCGAGGCGAACCGCTGGTCGGACAGATCGGGGAAGAACGGCTCGAGCTGTGGCGCGGTCAGCATGCCCTTGTAGACGAGCGTTCGAGGCGACAGCGACGCGAAGTAGACCTCGCCCTCGCGCTCGATCCGCTTACGGGCGCGGAACGCAAGCCGTTCGAGATCGAGACCCGCAACCGACGGATCGACTGCCGCAACGAACAGCTGGCGAAACCGCGGCATCATCGCTCGGGCGCTTGGCCCCGCAAGGTCGGCGACAATCGGCAGCTCGCGCCACCCCAGCACGCGCAACTGCTCTTCGGCGATGACGCGCTCGACGGCGGCGACTGCCGTGCCTGCGGCGAAGTTGTCGGCGGGCAGGAACGCGATGCCCACGGCGTACGAACCAAGCGCAGGTAGTTCGAAATCGACGACGCCGCGGAAGAACTCGTCGGGGATCTGCGTGAGAATGCCGGCGCCGTCACCGGTGTCGACCTCGCGGCCAGTGGCGCCTCGATGTTCGAGGTTGCGCAATGCGGTCAGTGCATTGGCCACGACGTCGTGGCTGCGGCCGCCGCCGAGATCGGCGACGAAGGCAACGCCACAGGCGTCGTGCTCGAAAGCGGGGTCGTAGAGCCCGCGCTGAGGCATTCCCGACTGGAACAAGGCAGACCCGACTGGCATCAGGCACTCCCGTCGTCGTTTCGTGTAACTGCGGACGGCGGGCACGAAAAAGCGCCGTCACCTGTACTCGATGCACAGGGACGACGCTGGCCCTGCTTCACATAACAGCTTCATATTGCCATGCGCGGCCGCCTGCTTCGAATTGGATATCGCGCAGCGCCGCTGGGTGCCGACAGGTTAGCGCATCGCTCGCCGATGTTCGCCCGCGCCAACCCAGGGCGTCGGTTCCGTCATCAGATCGTCAAGAAATATGGGTGCCGATCGCCGCGCCGACGCCAAACGTGATCGCCGACGCCGCAGCGCCGAGCAGCAGCTGGCGGCCCCCACCGAACCACCACGGTCGGGCCGTGATGCGGGCAACGGTCGCTCCGGCGACGAACAACGCGATCCCCGCCACAATCGCGGCGGGGTATAGGGCCGAAGCACCCAACAGGAACGGCAGCAGCGGCAGCACGGCGCCGACGCCGAACGACACGAACGACGACGACGCGGCCAGCAGCGGCGACGGGAGCGCCTCAGCAGACACGCCGAGCTCTTCTCGGGTGTGGATTTCGAGCGCGAGTTCGGGGTCACTCGACAGCTGCCGGGCGACCTCGTGGGCAAGATCGGCTTCGACTCCACGCGAGATGTACAGCTCCGCGAGTTCTTCGCGCTCGGCGGCGGCATTGTGGCGCAACTCGTGGCGCTCGACCGCGATCTCGGCGCGCGCCAGATCTCGTTGCGATGCCACCGAGACGTACTCGCCAACCGCCATCGAGAACGCGCCGGCGACCAGTCCGCCCAAACCACTCAAGATCACCAGGTGCCTGGCCGCGTCGGCACCGGCGAATCCGGAGATCAGGGAGAAGTTCGAGATCAGACCGTCCATCGTGCCGAACACCGCCGGCCGTAACCAACCGCCGGTCACGTCGCGGTGCGAGTGATGGACTTCGGGCCGCTCTGGGTCGGTAACCCGCTCGGGCACCGTCACCGACTCCGGCACCGTCACCGACTCCGGCGCGGCAACCGGCGAGTCGTGTCCTCCGGCACTCACGACGGCGGCCGTTCGTCGGACACGACGCCGACGTCGGAACCGCTGCCGACGTCCGACCCGATGCCTGCGGCTTCGGCGTCACGGTTGACCTCGACGGTTTCGGCCACGCCGCCGTCGTCCGACCCGATTTGTGAACCGTCGGTGGGATCGGTCGAGCCGGGCTCGACGACGGTCTCGCGACCAGGGCTGCGGCGCGCGGACACGATAAACGTGATCAGTCCGAAGGCGAAGACGATGATGCAGGTCCAGTCGTTGAGCCGAAGCCCGAGGATGT
>JBOGEK010000414.1:0-2607 GCA_050743645.1 Acidothermaceae bacterium | reverse complement strand
GAGCGGTGGTCGCGGCAAACGCTGACGACAAGGCGGCCGCCGTTCTCGACGCGGCACGTGCGACCGCACTGCTGGACGACGAGGACGAGTCGCCGCTTGACCGTTGCGTCGGTTACGTCGTAGCCGCCGCGGCATTCAACACGTTGCGGCTGTGGGAGCTCGTCGACGACTTGTACGACCGTGCGCTCCAGTTCGGTCCGGCCGCTGACGAGACCCGGCAGACCGCGGCCATCGTGGTGAATCGGGTGCTTACCCGGCTCGAGTGGGCGCTCGCCGCCGTCGAGCATGGCGACGTCGAACGCCGTGATGTCGAACGCCGTGATGTCGAACATGGCGACACCGGGGACAGTGACGCCGAACTCGCCGACCAGCTACTCGATGCGGTGCTCGACGCAGTGCCGGCGGCATTAGCAACAGAACTGCCGACCTTATGGCGGCTCAACGTTTTGGCGTGTGCAGACGTGGCTTCGTTGCTCCGCGGCTTCGACGTCGACGCGATTCTCGGTCGCGTCGACGAGCACCGCCGCTCGTTGACCGACGCAGGCGACCTCGAGGTGCTGCCGAGCCTTGAAGCCGCGACGGCCGTCGTCCTCTGGAGATGCGGACGACGCGACGCCGCGGTTGAAGCGGCTATGCGAGCCATGCCCGCGACCTCGGCGACATCGGGCGCAGCTACTTTTCCGTTGTGGGCGCGCGCGCACGTGCTTGCCCGCTCGGAACCGTCAGCGGCCACCGCGGCACAACTCGACCACAGCCGTGCAGTTGTGCGAATGCTCTGGCAGTCGCGCCGCACTGTGCTCGCTGCGGCACGGGCGCAAATCCTGATTGAGCAGCGAAAGCACGAACACGTTGCCTTGACGCACGCGGTCAACACGGATGCGCTCACCGGGTTGTTCAATCGCCGGCGATTTGAATTCTGGCTCCAGCAACCAGTTTCGGAGCTACGCCCTTGCACGGCGCTGCTGTTGATCGACGTCGACGACTTCAAGGAAGTCAATGACAGTTTCGGCCACGACTGCGGCGACGAAGTGCTCCGCCGTGTCGCATCGATGATGGCGTCGGCGGTACGGCCCGACGACGTTGCGATCCGACACGGCGGCGATGAGTTCGCTCTGCTCCTCGACGGCGACGACCTGCAAGCCTCCGCGGTCACCGAGTTGGCCGAGCGACTAAGCGCGGCGATCAGTGGTGCATCGTGGGCCAGTGTCGCGCCCGAGCTGACCATCTCCGTCACGATCGGCGCTGCGCTGTCTCACCGCAGCGGCAAGCGTCCCGGCGTCGATCCGGTGGCCTTGTACAAGCTTGCCGACGCCGCCTTGTATCGGGCCAAACGCTCGGGCTCGCGGATTGAGTTGTCAGAAGTCTGATCGCCGTCGTCGGGCCTTTTCCCCATGGCCGACTTAGGATCACGACCATGGTGGCTTCGATGGCGGCTTCGATGCATTCTGTGCAGGGCCTGATCGCCCGCGCGAAGGGTTCACCGGTCGAACTCGCGACGGTGCTCGTACCGGACCCAGGTCCGGGCGAGGCGCTCGTTCGGGTGCAGACCTGCGGTGTCTGTCACACCGATCTGCATTACCGCGAAGGCGGCATCAACGACGAATTCCCTTTCCTGCTCGGACATGAGGCCGCCGGCATCGTCGAAGCAGTTGGTGCCGACGTCCGCGATGTTGCGCCTGGCGACTTTGTGATTTTGAACTGGCGGGCCGTCTGTGGGCAATGCCGGGCCTGCTTGCGGGGTCGTCCTTGGTACTGCTTCAACACCTTCAACGCCAAGCAAAAAATGACATTGGACGACGGCACCCCGCTCTCGCCCGCGCTCGGTATCGGGGCGTTCGCCGAGAAGACGCTCGTGCATGCAGGCCAGTGCACGAAGGTCGATCCTGCGGCGTCGGCGGCCGCGGCCGGGCTACTCGGCTGCGGAGTGATGGCAGGCCTCGGTGCTGCACTCAACACCGGCGCCGTGGGGCGTGGCGACACCGTTGCCGTCTTCGGTTGCGGTGGCGTCGGAGATGCTGCGATCGCGGGAGCGCGGCTGGCCGGAGCTCGCACGATCATCGGAGTCGACGTCGACGACCGCAAGCTCGACTTGGCTCGCCGACTCGGCGCGACCCATACCGTGAACTCGAAAAAGGCCGATCCTGTCGACGAAATTCGGGCGCTCACCGGTGGCTTCGGTGTCGACGTCGCGATCGAAGCGGTCGGGCGGCCCGACACCTACGAGCAGGCTTTCTATGCCCGCGATCTCGCCGGAACCGTCGTGCTGGTCGGCGTGCCACGCCCCGAGATGCGGCTCGACCTGCCGCTGCTCGACGTCTTCGGTCGCGGCGGTGCATTGAAATCGTCGTGGTACGGCGATTGTTTGCCCTCACGCGACTTTCCGATGCTCGTCGACCTGTACCTGCAGGGGCGGCTGGATCTCGACTCGTTCGTCTCGGAGAAGATCGGACTCGGCGACGTCGAAGCCGCGTTCGACAAGATGCATCGCGGCGAAGTGTTGCGGTCAGTCGTCGTCTTGTGAGTGAAGGCGGGTACGCCCAACGTCATGGAGCAGTGGCCGGGTGTTCTCGTACCCACCCCGCACGGCGAGATCTTCATCCGCCATTC
>JBOGEK010000413.1:0-5524 GCA_050743645.1 Acidothermaceae bacterium | reverse complement strand
GAATTGCAGCGGGTTCACGAAGACGCTGACCGCGCGCGCATCCGCGAGCAGGAGCGGGCCGAGTTGGCCGCTCATCTGCATGATTCGGTGCTGCACACCTTGGCGCTGATCCAGCGCCACGTTGACGACCCGCGAGAAGTGCAACGTCTCGCCCGCAGCCAAGAACGTGAGCTGCGGAGCTGGCTCTACCGGCCGCCGCCGGGCGAGCAGCAAGATTTTGGCCGCGCACTCGAGCGGATCGTCGCTGATGTCGAAGACTCACAAGGAGTCACGATCGAGATCGTCGTCGTTGGCGATTGCCCCCTCGACGATCGCCTCGCCGCAACCCTGCAGGCGGCAAGAGAAGCGATGGTCAACGCCGCGAAACATGCTGGTACTGCAGCAATTTCGGTGTATGCGGAGATCGAGACCGGCAAGGTAACGGTGTTCGTGCGGGATCGCGGAAAGGGCTTCGACATCGATGCTGTTCCCGGCGACCGCCTAGGAGTGAAAGAGTCAATCATCGGCCGGATGGAAAGACACGGCGGCAAGGCATTCATCCGTACTTCGCCCGGCGACGGAACCGAGATCAGGCTCGAGATGACGCCGACAATGGCTCGCACGTAAGGAGATTCTCGTGGCAAGCGCTACCCCGGTGCGCGTCGTGTTAGTCGATGACCACCGGCTGTTCAGGTCTGGTGTTCGGGCCGAACTGGGCCCGCGCATCGAGGTCGTCGGCGAAGGTGACGACGTCGCCACTGCGGTCGCTTCGATTACGGCAACGGTTCCCGATGTCGTGCTTCTCGACGTCCATCTACCCGGCGGTGGTGGGGTCGAGGTGTTGCGAGCGGTGTTGCCGACCTTCCCCGACGTCCGCTTTCTCGCTGTTTCTGTTTCTGATGCGGGCGAAGATGTGATCGGAACGATCCGGGCCGGTGCGCGAGGCTATGTGACGAAGACGATTTCGGGTGCTGATCTCACCGATGCGGTGTTGCGGGTCGCCGAAGGGGATGCGGTTTTCTCTCCCCGGCTCGCCGGATTCGTACTCGACGCGTTCGCGGCAACCGACGCGCCGGCGATCGACCCTGAACTCGATGCGCTCACCCAACGTGAACGCGAAGTGTTGCGACTGATCGCCCGGGGCTATGCCTACAAGGAAATTGCGAAGGAATTGTTCATCTCGGTGAAGACCGTCGAGACGCATGTTTCGAGTGTGCTGCGCAAGTTGCAGTTGTCGAACCGGCACGAGCTCACCCGCTGGGCCACCGACCGTCGCCTCGTATGATCAGGGCGGCTTCTAGCGCAGGTGGAACCAGCCTTCGCCTGCGGCGCCACGCCGGTCGTCGGGGAACCGCCGCATCAGCTCGCGGTCGCGTTCGAACTGGGCGCGTTGGCCCGGCGTCACTGCGCCACCTTCGCGTAGCGCAGCCCGAACTCGCGAGACGTTCGCCGCGATCGCCGCTTCTTCGAGGAGCCGTACTTCGTGCTCCGGCGCGCCACGCAACTCGGCTTCGAGCAACGCTGCGCGGGCGGAACGACGTCGGAGGATGACCACCCGCTCGCCCTGCGGGCGATTGGGGGAGGCGACGAGTTCGACGGACTCGCTCGCCCCGCGGGCCGCCGCCTCGGCAGGCCCGATTGCAAGATCAACCGGCATGATCATGGTATCGGTCATGCCGGGGGCGATCTGAACGAAAGATCAGAAAGTTCGCCCTTTTGGCCTTGTTGTGAGCAGCGTGGCTTTGCCGGGCGCTTCGCAAGGCGCTTAGCCAGTCGCCCTATCCGGCTGCCTAACCGGCTTAACCGGCTGCCTAACCCGCTGCGACGCCGAGCGCTTCCTCGAGTCCGGCGCGATGCCGGTTCGCCAGTGCCGCCAGCAGATCGGGATGCCGCAGCAACGCGCCCGCGGCCGCGTCGATGTGATCGGGATGGGTCAGCCGCCGAAACTGCATCGGCAGACCGCCGGTGTGTTCGCACCCCGCAGTCACTTCGCAAGCCCGGACGGCGAGATCGCGGTCGGCCAGCAACGCGGCCGCCCAGCAAGTGACCGTCTCGTCGACCCAGGTGCGCCAGGGCTCGGCCTCGACGTCGGTCACCATCGAGTCGAGCCACCAGGTGCCGCTCGGCGGAAGGATCGCGATCAGTGCGGCGTCCGTCTCGGTCGGGAAGCGCAACCAGGCAGCGACCGTCACAGCCTGGCGAGCCTGTTGCCTGGCAAGGGTTTGTGCGTGCACGCCACCCGCCGCCGGAAACGCCGTCACGAGCCACTGCGTGGTGGCCGTGATCACGTCGTCGAGTGGAGTGCTCATAGCTTTTCGTCGGCAAGAAGTCCGGGCTACTTCATCGGTGGAGCTGTTCGGCTAGCCGCTACGCCGTTGCCATCACGAGAAACGCCTCTGCCAAGTGGCCCGCTGGCAAACCGGCCCGCTCGGCGTTGGCTCGAAGCCAGTTGCCGACGAAGGTGTCGAGCTCGTCCATGTGGCCGGTCTGGCTCTCGTGCGCCCGCAACGCGTGGATCTTGCGGTCGAACGTGTCGGTGACGTCGACGTAATGAGCGGGCAAGTGCGCGGCGTGCGGCGTGCCCATGACCCACGTCTCCGGGGTGATCCAGGCGTCGAGGCCCTCGTCGACCCGCAATTCGGTGTGCACGAACGGATTGCGCGCATCGGGATACACACAGTTCAGCGCCGCCTCGCCGGCCGCCCGGTGATCAGGATGGCTGCGCCCGATCCGCTCGTAGTCGCGCTCGGGTGATTGCACCAGCGCGCGCTGCGGCTGCACCTGCCGGATCACCCGGCTGATGTCACGCCGCAATTCGAAGGTGGCCTCGAGCCTGCCGTCGGGATAACCCAGATACCGGACGTCGTGAACCCCCACCCGCTTGGCCGCCTCGAGCTGCTCGGCCCGGCGGAGGCTGGCCATCTGCTCACGCGGGAATTCGAGGTCGAAGCCGCCGGCGTCGCCGTCGGTGCAGATGCAGTAGACGACTTCGATGCCGGCGTCGGTCCAGGTGGCGATCGTTCCGCCTGCCCCGAAATCGACATCGTCTGGATGAGCGGTGATGACGAGTGCGCGCTCGACTTCGTCGTCCGGCATGGGTGTGGTTGGCACGCCCGCCATCCTAAAGGTTGACGTCGGACCGATCATGGTCGCTGCGCGCGGAGAGCGGGCGCGTCAGCGTCCGAGCGCGTCCGTAGACTCGGGGACGATGCCAGCCCACACCGAAGATCTCGTCGCCGAACTGCTTGCCGATCTCAACCCTCCGCAGCGTGCTGCTGTCGTGCACGAAGGCGGCCCGCTCCTGATCGTCGCCGGCGCCGGTTCGGGCAAGACCCGCGTGCTCACTCGCCGGGTCGCCTATCTGCTCGAAGCGCGGCACGTTGCGCCGTCCGAGATTTTGGCGATCACGTTCACCAACAAGGCTGCCGGTGAGATGAAAGAACGCGTCGCGGCGATGGTCGGCAATCGCGCTCGCGCGATGTGGGTGATGACATTTCACTCGGCCTGCGTGCGGATTCTGCGCGAGAACGCCAAGCGGCTCGGCATGACCACCACGTTCTCGATCTACGACGCCGCCGATTCGCAGCGGCTCATGACGCTGTGCTGCCGCGAGCTCGATCTCGACCCCAAGCGCTACCCTCCTCGCTCGTTCACCAACCAGGTCTCGAACCTGAAGAACGAGTTGATCGACGACGAAGACTTTGCGCGCAAAGCGTCGAACCACCAAGAAAAAATGCTGGCCGAGGCCTACACCAGTTACCAACGCAGGCTACGCGAGGCGAACGCGTTCGACTTTGACGACCTCATCATGGTGACGGTCAACCTTTTCCAAGCTTTTCCGGACGTCGCAGAGCACTACCGCCGCCGGTTCCGTCACGTATTGGTCGACGAATACCAGGACACCAACCACGCGCAGTACACGTTGGTGCGTGAATTGGTTGGCGGCGCGGTAGGCCAGCGCGAAAAGCGCACCGTCGACGGCGAGCTCGTGCGCGCCGGTGCTACCGGCGAGGTGCCGCAGGGTGAGCTCGTTGTCGTCGGTGACGCCGACCAGTCGATCTACGCATTTCGCGGCGCGACGATCCGCAACATCTTGGAGTTCGAGCGCGACTATCCCGATGCCACCACCGTGCTACTCGAACAGAATTACCGTTCTACACAGACAATTCTCAGTGCTGCCAACGCCGTCATCACTCGCAACGAGGGCCGCAAGGCGAAGAACCTCTGGTCCGACGCCGGTGATGGTGAGCGCATCGGCGGTTACGTGGCCGACGACGAACGCAGTGAGGCGCAGTTCGTCGGTGACGAGATCGACCGCCTGCACGACGCCGGTGTGGCGAGATACAGCGACGTCGCGATTTTCTACCGCACCAACGCACAGTCCCGGGTTTTTGAAGAAGTATTCATTCGGGTCGGTATGCCCTACAAGGTCGTCGGCGGCGTGCGCTTCTACGAGCGGCGTGAAGTGCGCGACCTGCTGGCTTACCTTCGGGTGCTGGTGAATCCCGAAGACACCGTGTCGGTTCGGCGTATTCTCAACGTGCCACGGCGCGGTATCGGCGATCGGGCCGAAGCGTGCGTCGAGGCATTGTCGAGCCGCGAGCGCATTTCGTTCGCACAGGCGTTGCGGCGCTGCGACGAGGCGTACGGCATCGCCACTCGCTCGGCGGCCGCCGTCAAGGATTTCGTTGCGCTGCTTGACGAATTGCGGTTGATGACAGAGACGCTGCCGCCGTCCGAAGTGATGGAAGCAGCGCTCACGAAGAGCGGCTACCTTGCCGAGCTCGAGGCCAGCACCGATCCGCAAGACGAATCGCGGGTCGAGAACCTGCGCGAACTCGTTACGGTGGCGCGTGAGTACGAAGAGGCGAACCACGACGGCAACCTGGCCGGCTTCCTCGAGCAGGTGGCGCTCGTTGCCGACGCCGATGAGATCCCGAGCGATACCGACGAGCACGGCGGCGTCGTCACGTTGATGACCCTGCACACCGCGAAAGGCCTTGAGTTTCCGGTGGTTTTCCTCACCGGGCTCGAAGACGGCGTGTTTCCGCACATGCGCTCGCTCACCGAACCGAAAGAGCTTGAAGAGGAACGGCGTCTCGCCTACGTCGGCATCACCCGGGCGCAGAAGCGGTTGTATTTCACGCGTTCGATGCAGCGAAGCACGTGGGGTGCGCCGTCGTACAACCCGCCGTCCCGTTTTCTCGACGAGGTACCCGAGACGCTCGTCGAATGGAAGCGGGCTGAACCGAAGCGTTACGTGCCGAGCGGCAATTCGGCGCGGCCGTCGTCGTCACCCGCAGCCTTGCGCGGCATGCCCGCAAAGCCAACAGGGGTAGGCAATCGGCCAGTTCCCTCGTTGAAACCCGGCGACCGGGTAAGCCACGACAGCTTCGGGCTCGGCACGGTCGTTTCGACGTCCGGCCTTGGTGACAACGCACAGGCGAAGGTCGACTTCGGCGCGAGCACCGGACAGAAGACGTTCGTGCTGAGGTATGCGCCGCTAGAAAAGCTCTGAGCCGGGCGCTCGCGTCTTGACGGCTTC
>JBOGEK010000412.1:0-1525 GCA_050743645.1 Acidothermaceae bacterium | reverse complement strand
GCTCACGCCTCCGTCGTCCGTCGCATAGAGGGCGATGTTGTCGCCAACGCCACCGCTAGTCCAGCCGTGCGTGGGCGAGGTGAACACCAACGGGCCGGCGACGGGCGCTTGCACCTGCGTCCAACTCGCGCCGCCGTCGACGGTTCGGTAGAGCACCGCTGCGCTGTGGGAGGTATTGAACGCACGCGGCATCTCGAGCCAGCCGTGCAACGGGTCAATGAACGAGATCGCGGCATCGTTGGACTCGACGTATCCGGTGTCGTAGTACTGCTGTCCTTTCAGTGTCAGCCGAGTCGAGCGCCAGCTCGCCCCGCCGTCGTTCGTGCGGTAGATCACTTCCACTGGTGCGATGTTCGGTGTCTGATGCGGCGGTATGCCGACAGTGACCCAGCCGTGATCGACGTCGACGAAGAAGGCGGCACTGATCGCCGCCACGTTTGCACCTCGCGGCGTTATCGAGCGCCATCTGGCTCCGTCGTCGGCGGTGCGCCACACGCCATCGCCGGTGAGCGCCCAGCCCGCGCCAGGGCCAACTAATCCCATCGCGTCGACAATTGTTGGTGTCGCGGACGGGGTTGGGCTGGCGATGACGCCGACCTGCCTGATGCTGTGTAACACCGCCTGCTGAGTGCGGGACTGCGGGTGGTCCAAAATCGCCAGCAGGTTCAGTCCGGGAAACGCAACAACCCCGGGGCCTTTGACGGGCAGTCCGGTCTGCCCGTTCACCACGATCGCTGGGTCGGAAGGTCGAGTGGACGACCAGATGGTGTCCGACAGTGTCGTCAGTTCGATGGTGCCGTCGGCCGATGGCGACGACGATCCTGCGCAGTTGGGCACTCCGGCCGTCGACCCGAGGTAAAGGGTCGGCCCGTCGAAGCTGCGGCATGCGGTCGCATCGGTGTCGAAGTTCACCACAGCCCAGGTATCGGGGATGGTGATCTGCACTCCTGCGTAGTCGACCGTTTTCAATTCCTGAACCGGCGCGGAGGTGCTCGGCGTTTTGGGAGCCGATGCAGACACCGACGTTGTCGCCGGGTTCGAATGCAGGCTAGATGGCAACGGTGGCGTTGTTCCGCACCCGGCGACGGTCGCGAGCACCACGACACCGAACGCCGCGAAACACAAGGCGATTGGACGGCGGCCACATATCGTCGCCGCGCACCGTCGAATCAGGTTGTGGGCCATCTCTCGTCTGACGCGCGTCGGTACTCGGTGGTTGCGCCGCCGAATACCACGCTGTGCCGGCCCGGACTTCGCAGGCTTGTTGGCACACAGGTCCGCTGAAGGTCGCAACAGCTGACCCGCGAGACCGCAGTCCTCGCGGTTGCCGCCAGAGAGGCGAACATGACGCACAAACCAGCAGCGCCGATGAGCTCGCGCAACCCACGCCAGCCCGCCGTTTTACCCGGGCTCATTCAACACGAGTCCATGCCAGCGGTCTTGGACTTGATGCAGGCTGCGGCATTACTTGGGTTGGGTCGGACGACCGCATACCGGCTTGTGCACGACGGCGAGTGGCCGACCC
>JBOGEK010000411.1:0-10001 GCA_050743645.1 Acidothermaceae bacterium | reverse complement strand
ATAAAACCCGCGTCGCGCGGGTCCTTGCCTTTCATGAACACCGAGTAGCCGCGAAATAGTGACGACGTGCTGTGGCACTCGGCCACCCGCTTGTTCTTGAAATCAATCTTTGTGTACACGCCGAGGTTGCCAATGATGCGCGTGATGGGATCCCACGCCATCTCGACCAGTTGTGAGTTGTCGTCCTGCGCGCGCTGCCGGTCCTTGACTGCCATCCTGCGTCTCCTCTACTTCACATGGACTGGACGTCGCCTTCGCTCAGGACGCGCCTGGCCGGTAACGGGGGTCGTATCCGGTGGTCAGTGCCGGCCCGTTGTGCCGCCACTTCGGTTCCTTGTTGACGGCGTGGTTCGTGATGCCGCGCATGCGCCGGATGAAAGCGCCGTACGGGCTGATGATCATCGAGGAGACGCTGCCGCCCGGCGGCATGTCCATGAACGGCATGAACTTGTCGGGGAAGCCCGGCATCGTGCAACCGATACAAATGCCGCCGACATTCGGGCACCCACCAACGCCGTTCATCCAGCCGCGTTTCGGCACATTGCAGTTGACGACCGGTCCCCAACAGCCGATTTTCACCTGGCATTTGGGGGAGTTGTAGTCCTTGGCAAAATCGCCTTGCTCGTAGTAGCCCGCACGGTCGCAGCCTTCGTGCACGGTTTTGCCGAACAGCCATTGCGGCCGGCCGAGGCTGTCGAGTGGGGGAGGCGGCGCCGAGCCCGCTGCGTGATAGAGCACCCAGGTGAGGGTCTCCATGAAGTTTTCCGGCTGCACCGGGCAGCCAGGAATGTTCACGATCGGAAGTGCGCCCGTCGACCTGAAGTCATGGCCGAGGTAGTCGCCGAGTCCCATAGAGCCGGTCGGGTTGCCCGCCATTGCGTGAATGCCGCCGTACGCTGCGCAGGTGCCGATGGCGACGATGGCCCACGCCTTCGGCGCCAGCAGGTCGATCCAGGTGTTCAGCGTCATCGGCTCGCCGGTGGCCGGATCGTTGCCGAAGGAGGTCCAGTAGCCGTCACCGTTGATGTTCTCGTTCGGAATCGAGCCTTCGATGACGAGAATGAATGGCGAAATCTCGCCGCGCGCAGCCGCGCGGTAGGGCGCCAGGAAGTCTTCGCCACCGAGCGACGGCGACAACACTTTGTTGACCAGGTTGACCTTGGGGAGTCCCGGGATGAGGCCGTTGACGACGTCCTCGATAGACGGCTGCGACGACGCGGTGATCGACACGGTGTCGCCGTCGCAGCTCATGCCTTCTGAGATCCACAAGATCGTGACCTCGTCGAATCCCTTGCCCGCAGTGGCGGCGTGGGTGGTCTGTGCGGTCATGTGGTACCTCCCTGCGGGGAACGGATTCGCGGATTGCCCGTCGTGGCAGTCATGTCTTTGGCCGGTGTTGCAGACGATCGCGCAGCCGGTCATAGATCGCCGCGATCGGTGCCGCCATAGTCAGCGCCGGAGGCTCTTCGGGTGCGGCCGGATGTGGCCGAGTGGGCGCGACGTGTTTCGCCTTGTCGATCTCGTTGCCGAGCTCGTCGAGCGCTTGCTCGTCAACCGCGGCCCGTAGCTCGCGGAACATCTCGTGTTCTTCTTCGTCGATGTGCTTGGTGACGGCCGATTGCAACTCGCTCATCACACCGTCAGTTTGCGGGTCGCCCGCCTTCATACCGTCGAGCTGATGCAGGAGTTTCTTGACGACCATGTGCTCGGCGAGATGCTCTTCGGTTTCGCGTGCGCCGTCCGCTAGCACCTGCTTGGCGAGCGGATAAACCATCAGTTCTTCGAGCGCCGCGTGCTTTGCCAACTCGCGAATCATGATGTCGACGACACCGCGTTTCTGTGCGTCCGAAGCTGCGGCTCCGTAGTCGCGGAAGAGTTGCTCGACCATGCGATGGTCGTGTTCAAGGAGTTCAACGGCGTCCATCAGGCAAGTTCCTCCTCGGGCGCGCGCAGTGAGATCGATTCGAGCACCACGTCCTCGTGACCATGCAGGTCGACGTCGATGCCTCCGCACGCTGGGCAGGCAACCATGCCAAGCGCGTCGTTGGCGGGGGAGTTCGCGCCGCAACCGTGACAGTGCAACACCATCGGCTCGACGACGAGGTCGACCGTCGCGTCGGCGGCCACGGTTCCCATGGCGGCAATACGAAACCCCTGGTCGATCACCTCCGGGTCGATCGGGTGGCCACCGATGCGTACCCGAACCGACTCCACCCGGCGCCCGTTCGCCCGCTTCAACGTGGCGTCGACGATCGCCTCACACAATCCGACTTCGTGCATCGTTCACCCCACCTGGAGTCGATCTGTTGTGGCCTCGGTTTGTGCCCTGTTCGCGTTGCCATTGCGTGGGTTCTCGGCCATCTCCGCCGTCTCGGCCATCTCGGTAGCAAGTCGGACGACGATCGACGTGGCTTCATCAACCGCCCGCCTGACGGGTGCCGAAAGCTGCATGCCTTGGTCGAACACCTGAGGTTGGCAGCCGACGACGAAGATGTGGTCGACGTGGCCGCCGAGGGTTTCCAAGACCCGCAGCACAGAATCGGGAGTCATCGTGTGGGCGTCAACGCCGGGCGCTTCGACGTCAGCAACGGCGTCGTGCTGCGAGGGTGCACGCTCACCGATCTCGAGAACGGCCACCGTGCCGGGTGCTTCGTCGAGCGGCATCGCGTCGACGAGGATCAAGGTGTGATGGTTGCCCTTTAGTAACTCGTACGCGAGATGTACGCCACGGATGCCGTATTCGGTGACGTCGACGTCGGTCGGCAGGGTTTCCCGGTCGATTCGGCCCACGACCTCGACGCCGAACGCGTCGTCGCCGAAGAAAACGTTGCCGATCCCCGCGACCAGCACCCGCCGCCTGTCCGTCAGGTCCCGCGTCATGACGGCGGCTGTCGGGCGCCGTCGATGCGTTCGACTTCTTCGGGGGAGAAATAGTGAAAACGCCCGTACCACTGGTGCAACTCGGCGGCCGGATCGTCGTCGAGTGTCACCGCCACATGCGTGGCATCGTCGACGTCGAGAAAGATCGCTTCGACCCGCGCGGTGCGGCCGGCCAGAAACATGTCGTGCGCGTCGGTGCCGCGCTGTCGCGGCCGAAGCCGAACAAGGCTGCCTTTGGTGATCTCTCCGCCGTCGACGATGACGCCATCGGTCTCCGGATGAACGGACGCGTCGGCCTCCGGTGCCCACCACGGCAACGTCGGGGCTGCGGGTGTTGCAAGGGTTGGCTCGGCGTCGACGGATATTGGGTCAACGCCCACTGGCCGAAGTGAACGCACGGCACCGTGAAGTTTCGCCATCATCTCGGGCGGCATGGCATCGATCCGGTCGACGATCTCAGCCGATCGAGGATCGGTTGCCCGGGCCTCGCGCTTTTCGTCGTCCGACAATGTCAGTGTTCGTAGAGAAAGGATCTCGTCGATCTCGGTTGCGTCGAATAGGTTTCCAGGGCTTTCCGGCGCTACTTGCGGATGGTCGTAAAGAATGATCGGTGACGACAAGAGCAGATCGCCCGAACCAGGCTTACCGCCGAGCACTGGGAACGTGTGAATGTTGCGGCAGGCGTCTGCGGCGGGACGCGCCCATTGCGGCGGGTCGAGTGACGACAAGAACTTCCCTGGGCTGATGGCGACGAACGTGTGGACGGCGACAAGCGAGTAGCGCAAGGCGTCGTCGCGACTGGCATGTGGCGTGAGGTCAGCGCCGGTGTTCTCGAGCCGAATCCGTAACCGCGACAGCGGAAACGGTGCCTCCGCGCGCTGCACGTCGAGTCGGAGGCGCGCATTGAGCTGCCGCGTCTGGCGCACGATCCGGCCAATCAGGTCATCGGCGTGGTCACGGATCGGTTCGGTGGTGCGAGCCCCCGGAAACGCCAGCTCGACGTGACGGTCGTGCAACTCGGTGAGCTCTGCGCTCAGCTGGAATTCTTCCGGCAGCGCCTCGTCGAAGCCGACATAAAGGCGCTCACCCGCGTCGAGCGAACGCACCGGCGCGAATGCGCCGTCGTCGCGGCGCACCTCGATCGTTTTCTGCTGCACGTGCAGGAAGCGAATACGGACGTCGAGCCGTGCGTCTCGTGGGGCTTCGATCAGGCACTCGGTCTGTTGGAACCACGACTCGACCGAGCCCGCGACGCTGGAATCGTCGATGTCTTCGGCACGGATGACACTTAGGGGCGACAACACCCCGAACTGCCAGCGTGGTCCGCGATTTTTCACCGACGACTGCCGGTATTGGTAGAGCACGTAGCCTTCGTACAAGACGGCGTCAGCAACCTGCTGCAACGCCGAGAAGCGCGGATTGACGTCTTGTGGGGCCAGGCTGACAAGAGGCATCCCGGCCGCCGGCATCGCTGTTGAAACCGGGTGGCACGTCACGCTAGAGGTCCAACCCTCCGCTGCCATGCGACAAGCACTTCCACCCATCTGCAAGTTCAAACATGGCAGGACGACGGATGCCGCGCCGCCAAGATCGCGGAGCGTTAGTCGTGACTCACCCGGCCTGTTGCTGCTCTTCGATCACGCCTTTGCCCGCCTGCATGAGACGCAGGCCGGTGACGAGCCCGATACCTCCGACCAGGTTGCCCAGCGCGGCCCACGCGGCTGCCGACGCCCAGTCGGCGTAGCCGAAAGGGGCACCGTAGATCAATGCTGCGAACATCGTGAGCGACATGATGATCACGTGATGCAACGATCCGACGGCGAGAACGAACGCCATGACAATAGCGGCCACGACATGCGCTCCGACGGACTCGCTGCTGTGTTCCATCCACGTCATGAGGGTGATCGCGACGCCGGCGAGCACCGACAAGGCGAATGAATGCCAGCCGATGCCCGCTTGCTCATAGGCGTGACCCGCGGCGACCGTGGTTTTGCGCAGTGTCGGAAATGCCCCCGCGATGAAGGCCATCATGACCCATCCGGCGACCAGATTCGTCGCGGCTGTCACGCCCCACAACCGAGCCAGGGCAGCGACACCCGCACGTTTGGCCGTCATCGCGGCGATCGGCACCAGGAAGTTCTCGGTAAACAACTCGCTGTGCGCGAGCGTGAGCGCGATGAATCCGATGCTGAAAGCCAACGCCGCGATGACCTTGTCTTGTGTCTCACTCTCGACGAGCAGGAAAGCGAGCACCCCGATGCTGACATCGATGCCACCAACCGCGCCCGTTGCCGCCAATGCGGGCCACGTGCGGGTGAGGCGGGACTCGCCTTCATCGACCGACCGCTGGTACGCGTCAGCGGTTTGTTGGTCCACGAGGCACCTCCGGGTCGGGATACGTCTTCCGACGGTGACCTTGTTCCCGCTTTTGTGAAGATCGACGCCGCCGACCGTTACGCTGCCGCACGTGGACGATTTGTTCGATAATGTGGCGGCCTATTTTGCCGAGCCGGGAGAGATGTTCACCTCGTCTCCGCTCTACCAGGCGCTGTGCCCGGCCGTTGCGGGGGAGCGCGGCATCCTCGCGCTACTACGCTCGCGACGTCCGGGTCAGCAACCGCCATTCTTGCTTTTTGGAGCGGCGCATTACCTACTGCTTAGCGGTGCGCAGCACCCGTTGCGCGACTTCTATCCATCGGTCGGAGGCAGCAAATCGAATGTGCTGGACGCTGTCCCAGCATTCATCGACTTCTGCCGCACGCACGAGGAGCAGATCAGAGCGCTTGTGTCCACAAAGCTGGTGCAAACGAATGTGGTGAATCGCGCCGCGGCGTTGCGGTTCGGCCTGTGGGAGGTGCGGCGTCGATGGCCTGGCCCGGTGCATCTCATCGATGCGGGCACGAGCGCAGGCACCCACCTGCTTTTCGACCGCTACAAATACCGGGTTGGCGATCGGGAATTCGGCGACCTTTCGTCGTCCGTGAATAGTGAGTGGCGGTCGGAAGAACCCGTACCGGATCTCGACGATATGCCGGAGATCACGAGCCGGATTGGCATCGATCTGAATCCGGTCGACGTGACGGACGACGAGCAAAGGCTTTGGTTGCGGTCATTGGTTTGGCCTGAAGATCACCGCAAGGCCGAAACGTTGGTCGCGGCGCTGAACCTCCTTGCGGAGGAGCCGCCGGAAGTCGTCTCAGGCAGTGTCGTCGCCGTATTGCCCGCCATTGCAGAGCGATTGCCTGACGGCGATGCGCGCGTCGTCTTCCACGCCGCAGTCCGGATGCATCTGACGGCCGAGGATGCGGCTGCATTCGATACCGCAATCGATGCGCTGGCCGCTGGCGGGCCGTTGTTCCATATCTGGCTGGAGCCGTCGTCGGCGCCACATTACGGTTACTCGCCTGATCACCGCGGGACACTGCAAATGCATGGTCCCGGCGGCGAAGCCCCCGAGGTGATCGCGGCCGCTGAGGGCCACCTGGCCTGGCTGGCTCCGCTTGCAAACTAGGTGTCGGACTGCGATCGCGCTATTCGGCCGCCGTCAGGGGCTTGTGAGGATGACGAGTTGCTGCGTCGCTCGGGTCATCGCGACGTAGCGGTCGACCGCGCCTTCGATGCCTGTGCCGAACGTTTCTGGATCGATGAGTACTACGAGGTCAAACTCAAGTCCCTTCGACAGTTCTGGGGTCAGCCATCGAATGCGCGACATCGCCCTGACCGTGCCGGGATCGATGTCACGGGTGCTGATGACGCAGGCGATCCCTTCGGCATGCGCGTCGAGCCAGCCGTCGAGGGTCTCGCCGAGGTGCCCAACAGATCCGTGGACGACGGGGACGTCACTACGGCGGATGGCGACAGGCACATTGGCGTCCGGGAGCACCTTCCTGATGATCGGTTCAGCTTCGGCCATAACCTGTTCCGGCGTCCGGTAGTTGATGGTGAGCGAGGCCAGGGTGATCCGGTCGAGCCCGATCCGCGTGAGCCTTTCCTGCCACGACTCAGTGAAGCCGTGCCTGGCCTGGGCGCGATCACCGACGATGGTGAAGCTTCGCGACGGACAACGCAGGAGAAGCATTTGCCACTGCGCATCGGTCAGTTCTTGTGCCTCGTCAACGACGACGTGGGCGAACGGACCGGCAAGCAGGTCGGGCTCGATGGTCGGCAGTGCAGCTTCGTCGATCAGGGCGTTCTTCAAATCGTCCCCGCGCAGCATCGACATCACCATCATCTCGGAGTCATCGGACTCGATCAGATGGCCGACGACATCGGCCATCTCAGCCTGCTGCGCAGCGACCTCGACGTCGTGCAGGTGCTTGCGCCGCGACATATCCGGGTCGCCGAGGCGCTGCCGTGCCGCGTCGAGGAGTGGCAGGTCGGACGTCGTCCATGCCCGAGACTCCTTGCGCTGCAGAGCCTGCACGTCATCGGAACTGAGCCAGGGTGCGCATGTGTGGAGATATGCAGGTACGGACCAAAGGTCTGCGACAACGTCGGCGGCGTCAAGCAGCGGCCAGGCACGGTTGAAGGTCGTTCGCAGATTTGTGTTGTGCAGCAGCGATTTCCGGAGCAAGTCAGCTGACGACTCGTCGTCATGCTTGTCGAGAAGGATTGTTACCAGCGCCTCCCAGACTTCGTGGCGAGCTTCGTTATGGATAACACCGGATCCCGCCACGTTGAATGCCTCAGCCCAATCGTCGGCGCTCAGCCAAATATCTGACGAGTCGGTCTCGACTGTCATTCCTTCGGCCGGCGGCTCTTCGTAGAAGCTGACGGCCGCCTCGATCGCCTTCACCAGGTCGGCCGTCGACTTCAGGCGCGCCAGATTCGGGTCGGTCTCGATTGTTGCGGCGGTTCCTTCGGCGACAAGGTCGCGCAAGGTGGCTGTCTGCACGCCCTCCTCGCCAAGACTCGGAAGGACGTCGGCGACGTAGGCGAGGTACGGCTGGTGCGGGCCGACGAACAGCACGCCACCGCGGTGATGGCCGAGACGCGGATCGGTATACAGAAGGTATGCCGCGCGGTGCAGCGCGACGACAGTCTTGCCAGTGCCAGGGCCGCCGTCGACGACGAGCGCGCCGTTGGACGATGCGCGGATGATGGCATCCTGGTCGGCGTGGATGGTAGCGAGGACGTCGCGCATCCGACTCGACCGGCTGCTGCCCAGGCTGGCAATGAAGGCCGACTGATCGTCGAGTGCTACATGACCTTCGAGTGAGTCTGGATTGAATACGTCGTCCCAGAAATCGCTTATTTGGCCGCGGGTCCAGCGATACCTGCGGCGGCTTGCCAAACCCATTGGATTCGCATGGGTCGCGCCGAAGAACGGCTCAGCCGCGGGGGAGCGCCAGTCGACGAGGAGCCGACGACCCGCGCGGTCGGTAAGGCCAAGTCGTCCGACGTACACCGACTCGGCATTGTCGGCAAAGATCATGCGGCCAAGGCACAGGTCCAATCCAAACCGACGCAGCGTCTGCAGCCGAGCGGTCAAACGGTGAATCTGCATATCGCGGTCCATCGCTTCTTGGCCCGCGCGTCCAGGCGCGTTGCGCTCGCCATCAAGGCGGTCGGACAGTTCGGTGATCGATTCTTCATGTGTTCGCGCGATCGCTGCGAATTGTTTCTCGTCGTCGGCGATCAATGCCTGAGTGGCCTTGGGGGACAGGTGACCGGACAGATTAAACGCGTTGGTAGCGACACGCATTCACTACTCCATGGTCGCGGCGTTGTATGGCCTGGCGATTCTGTGCCACAACCCGGTTCTTGCCGCAAGCCCATCCCTGCGCTATATGTTGAGAGTGGAGGGGAGGGACGGGCTGCGTTGGCCAATTCCTCGTGGTGGGCTTGAGAGCGGCGCGCGGTGCCCGAAGACATTAAAGAGCGATGCGGTAACCCATAAAGGTTCTGTGCGATCCAGGCGGCGCGTCGACCAATCCGGTGGCGGTAAATCCGCAACGCTCAACGACACGCTGTGACCCGGGATTGTCGAGAGCGACCCTTGCCATGATCGATTTGACCCCACGTTCGCGCGCAATCTCCAGAGCTTCCACGACACCGCGGGTAGCGACACCCTTGCCTTGCATTCCCGAATCCACCCTGAAACCAAGCTCTGTCAGGGCGGGCTGGTCGATGTCCGTGATGTTCACCCGACCAACGATCTGTTGTGTCGCTGCAACAACGACGAAGAGCAGTGATCGCCCGGTGTCGTTCTCTGCGACCAGAGCGGCTAGCCGCTCGGCGAAGTGAGCGAAGTAGTCGTCTCCGCGATCGCTGATACGGCTGGCGAAGAACTCTCGATTGGCGCGTTCGAACTGCTCTAACTGATGAGCATGCCGCATGGCCAGAAGCTCCAGTTGCCTCGCGCTGTCCTCAAGGGGCGTCATGGTCAACACCCTGGAGGAGGCGGTGTCCCGGGGGCAACCGCGGTCCTGTTTCCTCAGCACTTGACATAATGTCTCTTATCGGACATAGGGAAGTCGCCCTCGGGCGTTGGCGGGCTCAGCGCGATTCCTGGATACGGACCATGTTGCCGGCCGGATCGCGTACGGCGCAGTCGCGAATGCCGTATGGCTGCTCGGTCGGTTCTTGGACGACGTCGGCGTCGCTCGCCGCTAGCTGCTCGAACGTCTGGTCGAGGTCCTTTGTAGCGAGCAGGAGCATCGCGAACGTGCCCTTGGCCATCATCTCGGCAATCGTGCGCCGCTCGTCGTCTGTGATACCGGGGTTGGCCGACGGCGGGCTCAACACGATGGACGTCTCAGGCTGGCCGGGCGGCCCGACCGTGATCCAGCGCATCTTTCCCTTTCCGACATCAAGGCGCACCTCGAAGCCGAGTACGTCGCGATAAAAGACCAACGATGCGTCGGGGTCGTCGGTAGGCAGGAAGCTCGCGTGAATGGTGACGTCCACTGGATTCTCCTTATTCTTCGCGCAACAGCGGATCGCGGCCTCGCTTGGCGACTCGATAGCCACGCTCGCCTCGACGGTCATTGCGCTCAGGTTAGTTGCGGCGTCACGACCCTGGCTTCTCGATTCCTGACCGGTCTGGTCACCTGTTTCGCCACGCACGGCGGAATGCCCATACCCGCGCGCTCCGCGTTACGCCGGTAGGTGCTCGGCGG
>JBOGEK010000410.1:0-2253 GCA_050743645.1 Acidothermaceae bacterium | reverse complement strand
GATGTACACGCTTGCGAGTCTCGACGGTTTCCGGGTCGACCTGGCAAACGCCGCGCGCCTTCGAGAACTCCTATGACTCCGCCGTCAACCACTCGCCTAGGGTGATCACGTGAGTGACGCCCGTCTTGACGCACACGACATCGTGGCTAGGGCTCGGGTCGCCGCCGGAGCAGATGGCCGGTTGCCACTCGGCGGAATCCAGACCTGGGGAAACTTTCCCTACGACGGCGACATTCGCCTCCGCGAGCTCGCGGACGTCGAACTACCGGAGCCGCCGCGTGCCGACGTCGATCCCGCCGACTGCTCTGCATGCGCGCGACCCGACGGCGATTTCTTGTGGCTAGACGACAACTGGCGGGTTTCGAGCAACAGTCGCGGCAGATCACTGCCGTTGTTCATTCTCGGCACTCGCGCTCACTTCGACCTCGACGAACTGCCCGCCGCGTTACAGGGCGAACTCGGGCCGACGATGATTCGCCTCGAGCGCGCCATCGCCTCCATCGACGGCGTGGCGCGCGTGCACATCGACCGCTGGGGCGACGGCGCACATCATCTGCATCTGTTCTTTTACGCTCGACCCGCCGGCATGCCGCAGCTGAAGGGGCTGTTCATGCCGTCGTGGCTCGACTCCTTGCCGCCCCTGCCCGACCACGTGGCGCACGCGATCGAGGCGCAAGTGGCGGCGGCGCTCAACTGACCGACGAGCCGCACGCCCCGCGGCGAGTCTGAGAAGATAGCCGCTCGTGGGCGATGTGCGGGGAGCGAGATGACGGGTGAGATGACGGGCGAGCGGCAGGTGTCGTCGTCCGATCGGCAACTCGCGCCCGCGCCGCACGAGGGGTCAGGGCGATCGCTGTGGCGCAACGTCAAGCCGATCCTGCCCGAGCGCATGCGCAAGCAGCGCCGTCCGCGGCTGTGGCAAGAGATCGTCTTCATCTTGGTGAGCTACTGGGTTTATTCGCTGATCCGCAACGCGGTGCCGACTCATGAGACGCCCGCGTTCCAGCACTCGCGCTCGGTGCTCGACGCTGAACGCGACATCCACATCAACATCGAACTGACTCTCAACAAGGTCGTCGACGCGGTGCGCTGGGGTGGCTGGCATTGGCTGGCCAACATCAGTGACTACTACTACGCGGTGATGCACTTCATCATCGTGATCGCCGTGCTGGTGTGGGTGTACGTGCAGCGCCCGATGAACTACCGCTCAACCCGCACTGCGCTCTATGCCGCGAACGGGCTGGCCGCCATCGGGTTCTGGTTCTATCCACTAGCGCCGCCGCGACTCATGACGTCTCCGCACTTCATCGACACGGTTGTGAAATATCACACCTGGGGCTCGTGGGGTTCGGGCAGCGTGTCGAAGATCTCGAACCAGTTCGCCGCGATGCCGTCGTTGCACATCGCCTGGTCGTTGTGGGCGGGCGTCACGTTGTTCATGCTCAGCAAACGATGGTGGCTGCGAGCTCTCGGGCTCGCCTATCCGCTCGCCACGTTCTTCGTGATCCTCGGGACGGCGAACCACTTCGTTCTCGACGCCGTCGGTGGGGTCGTCGTCCTCACACTCGGCTTCACCATCCAGCGCTTGCTCACCGGCCGGCCGGCGTACGCACCCGCCGATCTCGAATAACGCCTCAGCTGCGCTGTCCCTGTGCGCCGGCGAGCCTGGCCCACGCATCGTCGATCACGTCGTAGGGCCACAGGTACCGAGCAACGGCGATCACCACGAGTCCGAGGATGCCCGCGAAGGCGACGCCCGCCGCCGCGCCACCGAAATCGGCCACCGCGCCCCATAAGAGGAAGCCCAACCCTTGGGTCACCGCGATCGACGCCGCGGCCAAGCCATTGGCACGACCGCGAATCGACCGCTCGGTCACCACGTTGTAGGCCGCGATCGTGGCGACGACGAAGCATTGGCACATGCCACTGGCCATCCAGAGCGCGCAGGTGAGCCACACCGGCGGAACGAGCGCGGTCAGGGCAAGAATCGCGGCACCGACCGTGCCGAGCGGCAGCAGGTATCGGCTCTGGGTGCGGGTCGGCACGAACTTGATGAACAGCCACGCCCCGAGTGCGATGCCGCACGGCTGCGACGCGGCAAGGATGCCGGCCGCGACGGCGCCGTGACCGTGCTGGCGCGAGTACACCACCGCTAGCCCGTCGGGTGCGATGAGGAACAGCAACGAAGCGGCAGTGAAGCCCAGCAGGGTGCGACGCACCGGGTGCTTCCACACGATCGACAGATCGGGCCCG
>JBOGEK010000409.1:0-3350 GCA_050743645.1 Acidothermaceae bacterium | reverse complement strand
CGTACAAGCCGCTGAACTGGATGAGCCCACCATGCACACTCCAAGAAGCACCAGGCGTCTGGACCGTCACCAACAAAGCCGGCGAACAACTCGTGCTTACGATCGAGGACGTGCTCCACGATTCCAGCCATGAGCTAGGCGTCGACCCCGGCCTGGTGAAGGACGGCGTCGAGGCTCACCTACAAAAACTGCTCGCCGAACACCCGGAAGCACTGGGCACCGGAATGACGCTGGTACGCCGCGAATATCCGACCGCGATCGGCCCGGTCGACCTGATGTGTCGCGACGTCACCGGTCAAAGCGTCGCCGTCGAAATCAAGCGCCGCGGCGAGATCGACGGCGTCGAGCAACTCACGCGCTATCTCGAACTGCTCAACCGCGATCCACTACTCGCGCCGGTAAAAGGCATCTTCGCCGCGCAAGAAATCAAGCCGCAGGCAAGAGTTCTGGCCGTCGACCGCGGCATCGACTGCATCACCGTCGACTACAACGCGTTACGCGGCGCCGACGATCCGAGCGCCCGCCTCTTCTAAAGCTGCCGGACGACGCCTGCCGGACGACGCCTCGCCCCTCGCCCGTCGCCGCCCGCCCTCGACCACGACGACCGAAGACCGACGAACGGCGACGCTAACTGATGGTGATGTCGTCGGCGTAGATGGTGGTACCGAGCCAGTACGAGCTGCGCACGTAGACAGTGAACGCGCCCGTCGAATCAGTCGTGAACGTGAAGCTCGCCGGTACCCAACCGGCACCACCCGGCTGCGAGCTACCGGTTGCGCCGCCCGAGACGCCGACCATCGCCTGGTTACCATTCAGGAAACCGGTGAGCGTGTAGGTATGGTTCGGCGCCCCGGTGACGTTCTGGTCGCACTCGCTGGTGCCGAAGAAGGTGTTCGTTACTGACAACGCGTAGGTTCCGCCATGCGTCGGGTTCGTCACGATGCCGCCGCCAGAGGTGCACGTCCATGGCGACAGCTGGCCCGTTTCGAAATCACCGTTGGTGAACGACAGCGACGGCGGCGGCGGCGAAGCTCCCGCGTAGTTCGCGTCGGAGTAGAGCGTCGCGACGTTTTGCGCAGTCAGCTCGGTGGTGAAAACCGTTGCCTCGTCGAGGTTTCCGCTGAACGCATAGTTGGTCTGCGTGGGCCAGTCACTGCCCCAACCTTCGAGGTTGCCGCAGCCGACGCGCCACCAACCACCGTTGGTGCTGGTGTAGTCCTGCGAAGTCGTGTTGGCGTTCGACGCGACCTGTAAACCGTCGACGTAGAGATTCATGCCGTCGCCACCGGTGCCCCCGCCCATCGTCGCGACCGCCATGTGCCAGTTGCCGTCGTTGTAGGTTCCGGTCGTCGCTGCGGTCGTCGTCGCTCCGGTCCACACGCCGAACGTGAGGTGGCCGGCGCTGTCCATGTAGATCATGCGGTCGTACTGGCCGCCCTTGCTGTTGTCCGACAGCCCGGTCTGCTGGCTCTCGAAACCGATCAGCTTGCCGCCGCCGCTGTAATAGGTCGTCTTCTTCTTTACTGTCACGGGCGCCGGCGTCTTGAACCAGATGATTTCGCTATAGGTGACGGGAGCCGGGTTCTCCGCGGCCGAGTTCGTCGTGATGCAACTCGGGTTCGTCGTGCTGGTGACGCCGGTCTCCAACACCGAGTAGTTCGGTGTCTGCGACGGCGCGAGCGCGCCAGCCTGCTGCGCCGTCCACGTGCTGCCGCCCAGAGCGCTCGGGCCGTACAAGCCGGGACGGTTGTTGCCGGAAGAGTCGGCGGCGGCACTCGAGCCTGAGCTGTCGTCGAGCTTCCAGTACAGATACGGGTTCAGTGCCTGGGTGTCGGTCGTGTAGCTCGGGGCGAAGCTCGCCGCCGTGGACCAGGTCGAGGTGGTGCTGACGGTCGTTGCCGACAACGCCGCGTGCACCGTCGGCACGAAAAGTCCTGCAGCAGTGCCAAGAACAACACCAAGACGGACGACGATGAGCCTGGCGAACTCAGCCGGTCGGAGTGGCTGGCGATGCCGGGCCCGCCGCAAACGCCGAAGGCCCGACGCGCGCGGCTTCCACTGAAGCTGCTCGCTCGGGCTGTTCTCGTCGAGGTGTCGCGGCACGTCGCGTCCCGCCGGTTCGTCTCCCCAGTCACCAGGCCGCCGGAAATCGTCCGGGTCGTCGTCTTGGAAATCGTCAGCGTAACCACTGAAGTCACGGTCGGAATCCGGATCGTCGGGGTCGCGGCTGTCGTCTGGACCGCCGTCGGTATCGCCATCCCCGTCGTCCGACTCGTCGGATTCGTCGTCGACGGTCGGCTCGTCGTGGTCGCGCATGACCATGAAGGCGGAAAGCCACAGACTGAAAATCAGCAAACCGAGCTTCAACCACTGGCCTTGCTGCACCCAGATGAGCGGGAGGCCGATCCAACGGACGAGCAGCCGCCCGATGCCCTTCACGTTCTTCAACGGAAGAGGCACGGGGTCAGGCGTCACATTCGCGTCGCCTTTGGTCACCATCGTGCCGTTGCTGTTGATTTTGATGACCCGGTGCGACTTCACGGTTCCCGGATGCGCGGCGTCGGGGTCTTCGAACACCGTGACGTGACCGAGAAGTTTCTGCTCGTTGTGCTCCGGCGACGACAAGATGACGTCACCGACCTTGATGCGCGGCTGCATCGAGCCCGATTCGACGACGTAGGGCCGCCAGCCGAACAACATGGGCAGGAACGTCACGACCAAGCAGCCGGCGATAAACCACAGCCAGGCGCGACCGAGGAAGCCACCGAACAGCCGAGCGGACGAGCCGAAATCACGCTGCTTGCGCGTCGCGACGACCGGTTCTGCTATTGCGACGTCCGTGACCATCTGGGTGACCTCCTCTCGACTGCTCGATTAGCTGCTCGGTTAGCCGACTGCTGGTGCGGTCGCGGCTTGTGTCGTTGACCGACTAATGCCTCAAAAGGCAGTCGGCTCCCAAGCCCCGAAAGCTGTGGGACTTGAGAGCCGGCCGACTATGTCCAAGGTTGGTGCGCGACTACTGCAGTTCCCAGGTGAAGCCCGCCGTGGCCGACTTGCCCTGGAGCAGGTTGTCGCCCGCAGTGGTACCTGTGGAGACGAAGGTCCAGCTCAGCTGATACGCGACCTTGTCGCCGGCGTTGATCGCGAACGGCGTAGCGACCGCGAAGCTCCCAGGGAGCGTGTTCAGCGTGGTCGCCGCGATGACCGTCGTCGCCGCGCCCAATGACAAGTACGTCGTCGGGGTCGCTGCGTCATCGCTGCAGTCCTGCTTGATGTCCTTCGTCGTCTTGATGGCGGTGACAGTGACCGAGACCTGCTTGAGCAGGTTGCCAGCCGGCACGACGTTGTCT
>JBOGEK010000408.1:0-4849 GCA_050743645.1 Acidothermaceae bacterium | reverse complement strand
ACGTGGCACTTGTCGCCGGCGGCATGCCAGGCGAACTCGCAGTGGAGGACGATCGCACGTGACGACCCGACGCTCGGCAACGATAGGTCGCCCGGATCGCGGCTCCGTAGCCGGCGATTCCGCGTCTCGCGATTCGGACTCGCGCAGTTCCATTCAGCGGGATCGCGCCGTGTCGGAGGCCGCAGCGAGGTTGCGGCTGGTGGTTGCGCGACTAGGCCGCGCAGTGCGCCAACACGCAGCCGCCGGCCTTACGCCGTCCCAGCTTTCTGCTTTGGCGACGGTCGAAGAGCACGGCAGCGTTCGCATGAGCGATCTGGCGACGCTTGAGTCCGTCGGCGCGCCAGTTGCGACGCGAGTTGTCGACAGTCTTGAAAAGCTTGGCTACGTGGCTCGAATCGCCGATCCGAGCGACGGCCGCGCGTGTCTCATCGACCTCACCGACGACGGCCGCTCAGTGCTGGCCGAACTCTGGAGCACCCGAGCTGCCGTGCTGAGTACCCGTATTTCCAGGCTGTCTGCCCAACAGGTCGATGTTCTGGCAGCTGCGCTTCCGGTGCTCGAAGCGCTCGTTCGTGATGGTTCGGCCGACTAGGTAGTCATCACGGGCCACGGCGTGCGGGTAATGCCGCCCGTTTGGTTCCTTGTTCAAGCCCTGCGCACACGGCAAAGTACAAGGATGCATGCCGGACGCCGGATCAACGCTGCGACGCGTCCGGCTGTCACGTTGGTCGCGATGTCGATCGCCTTGTTGTGTGCGTGTTCGCCGCAGTCGCAAGGCGTCTCGGCCGGCTCGCAGGCGCCAGTTTTGGGTGACGCTGCTCGGTCTGCTCGCGCTGCAGCGAACCTCGGCCCAACGCCGGTGGGTGACGTCGTGCCGGCCGAGAAGTCGGCGATGCCTAGTGCATCGACTGTCGATGCGCCGAGCGCCAGCCCGAGCGCCGCTGTGACGACCGCCGTGAAGCCGCCACTGACCTTGCAACCGGCCGCCCACACGAGTGCATCGCTTTCGCCAAATCCGACTGCCGCGCTACCTGCGGTCGCGTATGTCGACGTGTCGGTGGCGACGTTGTGGCACAGCCCGTCGTCACCGCGTCAGGTCGACGCGCCCGCTCTCACCCAACCTGCTGGTGTGCGCACGTGGTTGAACGCCATGACGACCTCGCAGCGGCTCGCCTTGAACGGCCGGGTCGATAGCCAGTTGTTGCTCGGCGAGCGCGTCATGGTCGATCGCACGCGCGGTACGTGGGCCCACGTCGTCGTGCCCGATCAGCCGACGCCTCTCGACCAACGCGGCTACCCAGGCTGGATTCCCCTTACGCAGCTGAGTTTTCGGTCGCCTTCGGCAACGGTGCAAGAGGCGATAGTCGCAGCACCGACGGCATGGCTGTATTCGGGCAGCTCGCAGTTGTTCGAGGTGTCGATGGCAACCCGATTGCCGGTGCTGGCTAGCACTGCGGGCTGGGTGCGCACCGAAACCCCTGACGGAACAGCGGTTTCGATCCGGTCGGAAGACGTCGTCGTCGCTGCCCAAGGCGCGATGCCTTTCCCGCCGTCCGGCCCTGATGTCGTTCGCCTTGCCAGCATGTTCGACGGCTTGCCCTATCTGTGGGGCGGCACGTCGGGATTCGGGTTCGACTGTTCTGGGCTCACGCATCTGGTGTATGCGATGCACGGAGTGACGATTCCACGTGATGCCGACGCGCAGGCAGCAGCCGGAACTCCGGTTGCGCCTGCCGATCTGCAACCGGGCGACCTGATCTTCTTTGCCAGTAAGGGCGTTGTGCACCACGTCGGCATCTATATCGGCGAGGGCGAGATGCTGCACGCTCCGCAGACCGGCAGCGTTATCCAGGTTGTCGCACTCGCGGATCAGCCATATGCGAGCGAATACGCCGGTGCCCGTCGCTATTTGCGTTAAGCGATGCCGGGGACCGGGCAGGCTCGCCTGACAAGGAGGCGACGATGAAGACGAAAGACGTGATTGCCGACGGCTACGGCCGCGTGCAGACGGCGGTGCACGGCGTGGTCGATGACCTGAAGCCCGACCACCTCACCTACCGGATCGACCCCGAGGCGAACACGATCGCCTGGTTGATCTGGCACCTTGCTCGCGTGCAGGATGACCACGTTGCCGATGTGGCCCGCGCCGACCAAGTCTGGATAACCGACGGCTGGTTCGAGCGTTTCGGGTTGCCGTTCGACCGCAAGGTCATCGGCTACGGGATGTCGCGCGACGAAGTCGGCGCGGTGAAGATCGACGATCCGCAACTCCTGCTCGACTATGTCGACGCGGTGACGGCGCGAACGCTCGACCACGTGGCAGGGCTGACCGATGACGACCTCGACCGCGTCGTCGACACGCGGTGGGATCCACCGGTGACGCTCGGGGTGCGCCTCGTCAGCGTGATCGAAGACGACCTCCAACACGTCGGCCAGGCCGCGTACGTCAAAGGTGTCGCGCAGCGGATGGCCTGAGCCTTACGAGGCGCGCCGTTGAAGCAGTACGGCGACAGCGATCGCGGCGACGACGGCAGCGATCGAACCGCACACTAGCGCTTCGTGCATTCCTGAAATGAAGGCCGAGCGGGCCTGTTGGAGCACGTTGCCACCGAGCTTGGCGGCCACGCCGATCGACGTGCGGGCCTTGTCGGCGACCGCCGGCGTCACACCGGTCAGCTGCAAATGAGATCGGTACCCGGCGTTCAAAACGCTGCCGAGGACGGCGATCCCGAGCGCCCCGCCCACTTCGCGTGAAAGGTCGTTGACTGCCGACGCAACCCCTTGCAAGGCAGGCGGAAGCGCGTCGGTGATCGCGGTGGTGGCGGGCGTCATGGCCAGGCCCATCCCGGCACCGAGGGGTAGCAATCCGGCGACGATGAGCCAGTACGAGGTTGCGGCGTCCGACCTCGCAAGAATGCCGAGGCCGATCGCGATGAGCACCAGGCCACCGACGCAACAAGGGCGGGTGCCGATGCGTGATGCGAGGCGCGGCGCGAGACGAGCGGAGGGCAACATCGCGGCGGCCATCGGAGTGACGCTGAGGGCCGCGATAAGGGCGCTGTCACGACGCGCAATTTGCAGGTATTGCATCACGACGAAGATGAATCCGAAGAAGGCGAAGAACTGCAGGCTGATCGACAAGGTGCCGGCTGCGAAACGCGGATGCTTGAACAATCGAGGATCGAGAAGCGGGTTGACGCGCCGCAACTCCCACCACACGAAGCCGGCCAGAACGAGCAGCCCGGCGACGATGCCCGCCACGGTGATGGCGTCGAGCCAGCCGTTCTCTGGTGCCTCGATCACCGAATAGACCAGAAATGCCAGGCCGACCACGGCCGCGAGCGAACCGACAACATCGAGCTTCGGTGCGTCGCTGTCGGCTGATTCAGGGACGACGAGGAGCGTGCCCACTACCGCCACGACCGTGAGCCCGACGTTCAGCACAAACGCAGACCGCCACGACCACTCTTCGAGAAGTGCGCCTGTCGCAAGCAGGCCGATGACTGCGCTACCGCCGGCTACCGCCGCCCACGTGCCGACGGCACGACCGCGCTGTTGGCGGGGGAACGTCGTGGTGATGGTCGACAGGGTGGCAGGCATGACGAACGAAGCGCCTAATCCGAGGAAACCACGAAGGACGATGAGCAGGTAAGGCGTTGTCGTCATCGTCGCAATTGCCGAGGCTGCACCGAAAATGAGTAACCCGGCAAGGAGCGCTTTGCGTCGTCCGAACCGATCTCCGATAGCACCGGCAGGCAAGAGCAGCGCGGCGAAGACGAGGCTGTAGGCGTCGACCACCCACGACAGCTGTGTTTGGCTGGCGCCGGTGTCGCGGGCGAGCGACGGGAGTGCGACGTTGAGCGACGCCATCGCCGACACCACGGTCGCGAGTGCGATGCAGGTCACGACAAGCACTGCGCCGTGGCGCACTTCGGCGTTCGCGGCTTTGCGCTGCTCGGGGGGCGAGATGGCGGTCACGGCGCGCCTTTCGATCTCGGTGGCTGTCGCACGCAGGTTCGCAACAGTCGCTAACGTATTTCAAGCATGATGAATAAAACGGCTGGACGACGCGGTCGCCGCGCCGGCGCCCCTGACACTCGGCAGCAGGTGCTCGAGGTGGCGCGGCGCCGATTCTTGGCCGCGGGCTATCAAGGCGTCACGTTGCGATCGGTGGCAGCCGAAGCGGGTGTCGACGTCGCGCTGATCAGCTACTTCTTCGGCTCGAAGAAGGGTCTGTTCGGTGCCGCGATGGCACTGACGGCCAATCCCGCCGAGCGATTCGCGGTCGCCCTCGACGGCGACCTGGCCGGTCTACCTGAGCGCGTTCTACGGATCTTGCTCGACACGTGGGATACCCCAGCGACCGGCCTACCGCTGAAGGCGATGCTGCGAAACGCGATCGAAGACGAAGCGGTCGGATTGCTCGTGCGCCAAGCGCTCGAACGCGAACTGCTCGACAAACTCGTCGAACGCCTCGGCGGTGTCGACGCGCGTCGCAGGGCGTCGGCGTTCACGGTGCAGGTTGCCGGAGTGGTGTTCGCGCGCTTCGTCCTGCGGCTCGAACCGGTCGCGTCGATGCCGGCTGATGAATTAGTTCGGACGCTCTCGCCCTCACTGCGGGCCGCGCTGATGCCGGTACGTGCTCGGACTTGAGACATCGCCCAAATAGCCGCGCCCAATGGATAGGGCAACGGCTTACGAAGCCGCACGGTGCAGGTTCGACTCCTGCCACGGGCACGGCCGCGGTCGATAAGCTGCCGATTCAGTTTCAATAGTGTGGAGGGATCACCACGTGCTGACGATCGGGTTGATTGGCGGGATGAGCTGGCAGAGCACCGCTCAGTATTAC
>JBOGEK010000407.1:0-10772 GCA_050743645.1 Acidothermaceae bacterium | reverse complement strand
CCGGACGAGGTCGACTACAAGATCCCTGGCAACGACGACGCGATCCGTTCGGTGAGCCTGCTCACCCGAGTGGTGGCCGATGCCGTGGCCGACGGACTGATGGCCCGCGTCGCGGCGCGCACCGGCGACGCCGCCAAGGCTGAAGCCGCCGCCGCCGATGCCGGTCGTGAACTCGGTGGCGACGAGCCACTGGCCGACTGGGAGCGCGAGCTGCTGGTTCGTGCCGGTAGCAGCGAGGCGACCGAAGCTGCCACCGGGTCGGCTACGGCCGACGAGCCCGTCTCCGCGCCCGCGGCCGAGTAGCTCGAGGCAACAGCCAACAGGCGGTACCGGACGACGATCAGCGCCTGATCGTCGTCCGGGTCCGCCGATCGTGGCGCGCGTAGACGCCACGCCCCCAACCGACTTAACCGCAGGCCCGACCTACCAAGAAGGACGAGAGACCGATCATGGCGAACTACACCACCGCCGACGTGAAGCGGCTCCGTGAGCTGACCGCCGCCGGAATGATGGACTGCAAGAAGGCTCTCGACGAGACCGACGGCGACTTCGACAAGGCCGTCGAGATCTTGCGCATCAAGGGCGCGAAGGACGTCGGAAAGCGGGCGGAGCGCACCACCGCGAATGGCCTGGTGGCCGCGTCCACCGACGGCTCCTCCGGCGTGCTGATCGAACTCAAGTGCGAGACCGACTTCGTGGCCAAGGGCGAGCGGTTCCAGGCGCTGGGCGCCACGCTGGTAAAGGCTTTTGCGGCGTCCGACGCCACTGATGCCGAGGGCCTGCTTGCCGCAGAGATCGACGGCCGCAAGGTCAGTGAGCTGATCGACGAGAACAGCGCTGCACTTGGCGAGAAGATCGAACTCGGCCGCGTCGCGAAGTTCACCGGCAAGCACGTCGTGAGCTACCTGCACAAGACCAGCCCCGATCTGCCGCCGCAGCTCGGCGTGCTGATCGAGTTGTCCGACGAGCACCCAGAGGCAGGCAAGGACGTCGCCCAGCACGTCGCGGCGTTCGCGCCGACCTACCTGCACCGCGACGAGGTGCCGGCTGACGTGATCGAGAACGAGCGTCGCATCGCCGAGGCGACCGCCCGCGAAGAGGGCAAGCCCGAGGCTGCGCTGACCCGAATCGTCGACGGCCGCGTCACCGGGTTCTACAAGGACTCCGTGCTGCTCGAGCAGGCGTTCGCGAAGGACAACAAGAAGTCGGTCAAGCAGGTGCTCGACGAGGCGGGCGTCAACGCGGTGCAGTTCGCACGGTTCCGCGTCGGCCAGTAGGTAAGGCAGACTTCAGCAGAACCGGAACAGGTTGGCCCGGCGGGCCGCCGACAAGACCCACACCGACAGCGAGGGGCAGACGTGGCCACAACCGAGCTCGGAGGGTCGGTGTCGAGGCAGGGCTACCACCGGGTATTGCTGAAGCTCTCGGGTGAGGCGTTCGCCGGCGACGGGGCGCTCGGCGTCGATCCTGACGTGGTGGTCTCGATCGCCCGGCAGATCTCGGCGGTCGTCGCCGAAGGTGTCGAGGTTGCCGTCGTCATTGGCGGCGGCAACTTCTTCCGCGGCAAAGAGCTCTCGGTGCGCGGCATGGATCGCGCCCGCTCCGACTACATGGGCATGCTCGGTACGGTCATGAATTGCCTTGCTCTGCAGGACTTTCTTGAAAAGCAGGGCGTCGAGACCCGGGTACAGACCGCGATCGCCATGGGTCAGGTGGCCGAGCCCTACATTCCGCGCCGTGCAGTGCGCCACATGCAGAAGGGCCGGGTCGTGATCTTCGGTGCCGGCCTGGGTGCGCCGTACTTCTCCACCGACACGACGGCCGCGCAGCGGGCCCTCGAAATCGCCGCCCAAGTGGTGTTGATGGCCAAGAGCGTCGATGGCGTCTACGACGATGACCCCAAGACCAACCCGAACGCCGTCAAGTTCGACGCCCTTGACTACGACGAGGTGCTGGCTCGCGACCTCAACTTCGCCGACGCCACTGCGATCTCGTTGTGCCGCGACAACGCGCTACCGATCGTGGTCTTCAACTTGCTCGACGACGGCAACATCGCGCGTGCGGTGCATGGTGAGAAGATCGGCACGATCGTTTCGGCCGGCGTGCGCTGAACGTGCCGGCCGGTTGTTCGGTCAGACGTGAGTGTTCGGTGACGACTGCTAGGAGTTCGCTGTGATCGACGAGACCCTCCTCGAAGGCGAGGAGAAGATGGAAAAGGCGGTCACCGTCGCGAAAGATAGCTTCGCGGCGATCCGCACTGGCCGTGCGCACCCCGGCATGTTCTCGAAGGTCGTCGTCGACTATTACGGCGCCCCGACGCCGCTGAACCAGCTCGCCGGCTTCAGCTCGACCGACGCCCGCATGATGGTGATCACGCCCTACGACAAGGGCGCGTTGCGGGCAATCGAGAAGGCGATCCGCGATTCCGACCTCGGTGTGAACCCCACCGACGACGGCAACGTCATCCGCGTCACGGTTCCGCAGCTCACCGAGGAGCGGCGCCGCGAATACATCAAACTCGCGCGCCACGAAGCCGAAGAGACGAAGGTCTCGATCCGCAACATTCGCCGGCACGCCAAGGAGTCGCTCGACCGCCTCCAAAAGGACGGCGAGGCGGGCGAAGACGACGTCCATCGTGCTGAGAAAGAACTCGACGACCTCACCCACAAATACGTTGGGCAAGTCGACGATTTGTTGAAGCACAAAGAAGCCGAGCTGCTCGAGGTCTAGCCCGAGCTCATTTTCGCTGCAGACGATGACCATCATGGCGGACGCCGAAGAGCAAACACCACGTGCTCCGAAAGCTGGGCGGAATTTGCCGGCCGCTATTGGCATCGGTGTGCTGCTCGGCGCCGTCGTCGTCGTCTCGCTGTTTACGGTCAAGTGGCTTTTCGTCGTCCTCGCCGTCATCACGATCATGGCGGCGGTTTTCGAGCTGACTCGTGCCATCGGCGCCAACGCTGTGGACGTGCCGCGAGTTCCGATGGTCGTGGGTGCAGCCGCAGTGCTGGTTGCGACCTATGCAAGTGGCACTGGAGCAGCCGGCGCGGGTGCTGAGACATTGATCGTCGCGACGCTGCTGCTTTCCGTCGCCGCGGTGATCTGGGCCTCCGTCGCCGATCGGCCCGACCGGCTTGCGACTGTGGCGTCAGGCGTTTTTGTCGCGTGTTACGTGGTTTTTCTGGCTGGCTTCGCGATTCTGCTGGTCATTCCAGACGACGGACCGCGTCGCGTCGTTGCGCTCGTCGCGACCGTTGTCTGCAGTGACACCGGCGGATACGCGGTGGGCGTCTTCCTCGGGAAACATCCGATGGCACCCACGGTGAGTCCGAAGAAGTCGTGGGAAGGCTTCGCCGGATCGGTCTCCGCGTGCGCTTTGTGCGGCGGCCTGCTGTTTCCGCTGACGTTGCATGCGACGTGGTGGCAGGGCGTGATTTTCGGGCTTGCGATCGTTGTCGCGGCGACGGTCGGCGACCTGAGCGAGTCCTTGGTCAAACGCGACCTGGGCATCAAAGACATGGGCAACATGCTGCCCGGCCATGGCGGCGTGATGGACCGCATCGACTCGTTGCTGCTCGCGGCGCCTGCCGCCTGGGCGCTCCTCACCTTTTACGTGCCCTGGCCGCACTAGTCCGGTGCCGCGGCTGTGCCGGCCGGCCGCACAGCAGATCGGTGGCTGCTGACCGGTTGGGTCTCAGTTGTAGTCCGATTTGACCAACTTTCTGCACATGGGCTGGAAATCCGGCTCGGCTCTGCTCTACTGACTTTGGCCGCCGACGGGGTGGCGCCCCTTCGCACGGCAGTCCCCTACCATTCCGGATCCCAGGTATGAGCTTTTTCAATGCGCGTCGCGTTCGGCGTGCCGCCGGAGTGGCCGCGGTGCTTGTTGCCATCGGGTGCGTTGCCGGCATCGTCTCGAGTGGTGTTCTCGATGGCCGAGGTGATCACGACGCCGCCGCGCAGGTCCGTCGTCCGGCCGTGTTGTCGTCGCAGCATGCGGGTGGGCCCGAGTCGGCATTGCCCAAGCACGACAGCGGATCCGAGGCCAATGCGGTCGCCGCCACCGCCGGCGCGCACGACGCAGTCGCGAAGCCGCTCGACGACAAATCTCCCGAGTCGAGCATCGGCGGCGGTGGGCAGCAGGGCAACACGGCGCAGGCGAACCGCCAGCCGAAATCGACGGGCGCCGCATCGGTGATCGACGTCCCTCCCGGCCCGCAGCCACCGTCGATGGCCGGCGTGCGCTGGTCGACCGGCCACCTGCGGATCGGTCGCTACGAGCGATCGTGGTGGCTTGCGACCCCCGACCACCCGGTCGCAGCGAAGCTCCCGCTGCTGATGATTTTGCATGGCCGCACCGCTAGTCCCGCCAGTGAGGCCGTGCGCACCGGGTTCTTGCCGGACGTCGCCGCCGGGCGGGCACTGGCCGTCTACCCCGCCGGTTACCGGGCGTCGTGGAACGCTGGACGTTGCTGCGGTTACGCGCATGCGGCTGGCGTCGACGATCTGACTTTTCTCACGCAACTCGCCAGCGCGATGCAGGCTCGGCCTGACGTGAACCGGTTCGATCTCGTCGGCTTCAGCAACGGCGCGAAAATGGCATTCGACCTGGTGTGCTCGGGGCGGCTGCGTCCGCACGCGATGGCGGTCGCCGAAGCGGTGCCGACCACCGACTGCTCCCACGCCCCAGCAGTCGCGATGATCCAGGTCGCGGGCACCGCCGACCCGATCGTGCCCTACTCCGCCGTCGACCCGAAGTTGGTCGCGGACGGTGTTCCGCTCGTGCCAGTGCTTACCGACGTCGACGGTTGGGCTGCACGCAACGGCTGCGCCTCGACGCCGTCGTCGAGCATCGAGGGCATGCGTCAACTGCAGGTCTGGACCCGTTGTCGCGCCGCCGTCGACCTACTCACCTATGCGGGCGGCACCCACACCTGGCAGCCGGGTGCGACGCCGCTGATCTGGGCTTTCCTGAATGGCACCGAGCTGGCACCCACGAGCTCGCCGCCGAGCGTGCCGGTCGGTTCGCCGAGCGGTACGCCCGCAAGCGGCATCCCATCGGTCGATGTCAGCCCGGCACCGCCGACCACCGGCTCGCAGACGACTCCTACGGCGCCGCCCGTCACCGACCTGCCGACGGTTGCGCCGACCCAGACTGCGTGACGCGCGGTTAGCCGGGCCGCGAGCGACTAGCCGAGCAGGCCCGGAGCCGGGAACTGCGCGGTCAGCTCACGCACTTCGCCGGCAACGCGTTCTGTAGCGGCGTTCAGCGCGTCTTCGTCGTCCTTGGCCACTGCGGCAACGACCTCGTCGATCCAGCCGGCGATCTGGCGCATCTGGTCGGCGCCCATGCCGCGGCTCGAGACGGCCGGGGTGCCGATGCGAATGCCGGACGGATCGAACGGCTTGCGGGTGTCGTACGGCACGGTGTTGTAGTTGACGACGATGCCCGCGCGGTCGAGAGCCTTGGCCACCGGCTTGCCGGCAACGCTTTGCGGCGTGAGGTCGATCAGGATCAAGTGGTTGTCGGTGCCCCCCGAGACGAGGTCGTAACCGCGACCCGCGAGTGCCTCGGCCAGTGCTTTTGCGTTCGACACAATCGAGGCTGCGTAGTCGCGGAACGACGGCTGCAGCGCTTCGCGCAACGCGACCGCGATCGCGGCCGTGGTCTGGTTGTGCGGACCGCCTTGCAGGCCAGGGAAAACGGCCTTGTCGATCGCCTTGGCGTGCGCTTCGTCGCACATCAACATGGCACCGCGCGGGCCGCGCAACGTCTTGTGGGTCGTGGTCGAGATCACCTCGGCATGGCCGACCGGCGAAGGGTGCGCGCCACCCGCGATCAGACCGGCAATGTGCGCGATGTCGGCCACCAACACTGCGCCGGCTTCTCGGGCGATCGATGCGAATGCGGCGAAATCGATGGTGCGGGGGATTGCGGTGCCGCCCGCAAAAATGATCTTCGGGCGCTCGCGCATCGCGAGATCACGCACCTCGTCGAGGTCGATGCGGCCGGTATCGCGACGCACGCCGTATTGCACCGAACGAAACCAGGTGCCGGTGGCCGATACCGACCAGCCGTGCGTGAGGTGGCCACCCATCGGCAGCGCCATGCCCATGACGGTCTCGCCCGGCTTCACCAGCGCAAGGTAAACCGCGAGGTTTGCTGGCGAGCCCGAATACGGCTGCACGTTCGCGTGATCGACGCCGAAAAGCTCCTTGGCGCGGGCGATCGCGAGCGACTCGACCTGGTCGATCACCTGCTGGCCCTCGTAGTAGCGCCGGCCGGGGTAGCCCTCGGAGTACTTGTTCTGCAACACGGTGCCGCTCGCTTCGAGCACCGCCTGCGAGACGTAGTTCTCTGACGGGATCAGCCGGATTGTCTGCGACTGCAGCTTTTCTTCGGCTTCGACGAGCTTGGCGATCTCGGGATCGGTCGCGAGCAATGCGGCGAGTTCGTGGGTCATGGGCGTCTCCTCGGGCGGCAGTCGGCGCACACATACTGCGCCGGCGGACACCCAGGCGCACGGCGTCCGCGCTCAATCGCTCCCCGGTGGTTGGTTCCACCATCTGTGCGCCAGTCGCGACCAGCCCATCGTAGCGGTCGGACGGCGAGTGCCGGCGTCGCAGCGGGCGTTCGGTCAGCCCATGCACTCGATCGCGTCGACCCTGAAGTTTGCCGTGGCGTCGATCAGCAACGCGTTGCAGTAATGGCAGTGCGATTCTCCGGTGCTCGGCGCTCCGCACGACGGACAATTCGTTGCAGGCGGCGGAGTCGTGAAGCCGCACGGGCGCGAGAGTCGCCAGATTTCGAACCAGTGCCGGGTGGGTAGCCCGGCGAGCTGCGTTGCGGGCGGAAGGTCGGCGCTGAGCGCCACTGCGCCGAGCCGACCGGTCACATCGAACCGGACGACCGTTCGAAGTTCGCCGTCGCTTCCCATTTCCACGCCATGCAGCTCAGCGGCCACCGCATCGACCGCTGACATCGTTCGCTCGCCGGTCAAGAACCTTGATTGCCGTTCGAAGATCGCGGCGAGTTCGGGCGCGATCCGACCCGTTACGCGGTCGAGATTCCCATCCGAATAAGCAGATCGGACGTCGCGAAACAGCCCGGTGACAGCCGACAGAAATGCCTCGGCGTCGAACGACGGATCAGCAGCGCGGGCCGCCCTGAGATCGGTCGCCGTCATCCATGACGGGTCCGGCGCCGAGGTAACGAACGCTTGCAGCCTTGCGGCGTCCGTGCTTTGGCTTGGTCTGAAGAGACTCACTGGCCGGCAGTGCTCTCGGCGATAGAGGCGCCACACGCCGAGCAAAAGCGCGCGGTGGTGTCGAGTTGATGACCACAGTGGGAGCAGAAAATCGTTGCCACAGGAGGAGCGGCGGCCGCAGGAGTGGTGGCGGCCGCGACCGGTGTTGCGACTGTTGCAGCCGCACCCGCTGCCGGGTTTCCGGCACCAATACCGCCGAGCACACCGGCGCCGACGCCCAGCGCTGCGACGGCGAGCGCCTCGTTTCCGGCGCCGCCTCCGTGTGCCATTCCTTGTCCGGCGCCCAAGAGTGCCTCGCCCTGTGCGTAGGCGCCGAACGATCCGGCCAGCGACGTATACGCGGTAGCGCGGGCAAGGTCGCGCAGCTGTTCGGCGTCCTCGTCGGAAAGCGTGACCGTCACGTTGCCAAGGCGAGTGATTTGCAAGCCGTAGCCTGCGAGCGCCGCATTCGCACCCTGCAAGGTGTCGGCCTCGATCTGCGGGGTGCGGGCGGCGAGGCCGAGCACCGGCCAGTTGTCGCTGACGACGTGTGTGACGACAACGGTGCGAGCTGCCTTGAGCACCTGCTCAGCGGCCCAGTGCACGACCGCACTCGGGTCGGCGAGATCGACGGTGCCGGTGAGCCGCAAGATCAGCGCAACCGGATCGACGACTTGGATCGAGAACTCGCCATAGCCGCGGAGTTGCACGATCAGGTGCGTGTCGGGATCGCGCACCGCATCGATTGCGCCGCCGAATGGCAGATCCGGAAACTCGTGCGTGCTAACGAAAAACAGCTCGCAGTCGTAGGCCTTGCTGCCGGTGAGCTTGTCGATGAAGTCGCCGAGGAACGGCAACTCGCTGGCGTCGATCTGGTGGCGTCCCGGCTCGATGACCCCCATGACGCGCCCTTGCGCGACGAACACCGCGCGTTCGTCGGCGTCGACGATGGCGCGTGTCCAGCGGCGGATCTGCCGGTCGGGCCACTTGTAAAGAAGCTGGTTCTTGGCGCTGTCGGGCACTGCGATGAACTCGCGGCTGACATCTTGCTCCAGACCCACGGCCGGCCTCCCTGATCACGGTGAACATCGCGTAACACAGTTGTCCTTGATCGTGATCGGAGTATGGAGGCCGTCGCTTGAGCCGTAGCGCCGAGCGCCGCCTGCACCTACCGCCGGTGTCTCCGCAGCTGGCCTGGGACAATGGATGAGCCATGCCGTTACCCGGAGAACTCACCCTTGTCGCGCCGCGTCGATCCAAGCCGCCGCGCCATCTCGCCGATCTCACCCTCGACGACCGTCGCTCGATGGTCGTCGACATGGGCCAGCCGGCATTTCGGGCGAATCAGCTTTCGAAGCACTACTTTTCGCGGCTGGTCGACGATCCCGAGCAGATGACCGATGTGCCGGCTGCCGCGCGGGCCGAACTCGTCGAGGCGCTGTTACCGACGTTGGTCACGCCAGTGCGGCATATCGCTTGCGATGGCGGAGCCACTCGCAAGACGGTCTGGCGACTCTTCGACGGCACCCTGGTCGAATCCGTCTTGATGCGCTACTTCGGTGCGATCGCGGATCGCGCCGAGCTCGGAGACGAAGCCGATATTCAGGACGACGAAGAGCGGCCCGTCACCACTCGCGGCCGCGACCGCGTGACGCTTTGCGTGTCGAGCCAGGCCGGTTGCGGAATGAACTGTCCGTTCTGCGCGACCGGTCAAGCCGGACTGACTCGTAACCTGTCGACGGCTGAGATCGTCGATCAAGTCGTGGCAGGTGCTCGCGCGATGGCTCGGGGAGAAATCCCAGGCGGGCCTGGGCGAATCTCCAACGTCGTGTTCATGGGCATGGGCGAGCCACTCGCGAATTTCAACGCCGTGCTGGGCGCCGTCCGCCGGCTGACCGACCCCTCGCCAGACGGATTAGGCATCTCGCAACGTGGCATCACACTGTCGACCGTCGGGCTGGTGCCGGCCATCGACAAACTCACGGCCGAGAACTTGAACGTCACTCTCGCGGTGTCGTTGCATGCGCCCGACGACGAATTGCGTGACACGCTGGTGCCGATCAACACCCGGTTCAAAGTCGCCGAAGTGCTCGATGCCGCCGCACGCTACGCGAGAACAACGAAACGCCGGGTGTCGATCGAATACGCATTGATCCGCGACATCAACGACCAGGCTTGGCGAGCCGATCTGCTCGGCAAGCTGCTGCGTGAGAAACTCGGTCACTTGGTTCACGTGAACCTGATTCCGCTGAATCCCACGCCAGGTTCGAAGTGGACCGCGTCGAGAGCCAAAGACGAGAAAGAATTCGTGCACCAGCTAGAAAATCGCGGCGTTGCGGTCACCGTGCGCGACACGCGTGGGCGTGAGATCGACGGCGCATGCGGCCAGCTCGCCGCGACAACCGCGGCCGGCTAAGGGCCTCAGCGGAACAGCAAGTACGCCGCGATCACGACGACCACGATCGTCACGATGATCGGCAGCTTCGATTCGGCGGACGACGAGACGATCTTGCGTGGCGCTCCCGGTCGCTTAGGCGGTCGGCGCGGCAGCGGCGACCGTTGCAGATCCGCGCTCCGGCGCTCGCGTGACTGGTCGTGCAAGCCACCGCCATGTCGCCAGCTCGTCTGCCGGCCGCCGAAGCGTGCGATCGCAACGCGGGTTCGGGCGGGCGGTTCGTAGCTGCCACCCCGCACGAAGTCGTCGTCGAGCACCCAATTGTCGAACGGGTCGGCCTGATCCTCGGGCTCCTGCCCGGCCTGATCGTCGGCCACGCCAGACTCCCTCGTCGAGATCACCGAAACGCTTGCGAGTGTATGGCGTTGCGCAGTCGTCAGCACCCGTAACGTGAACAATCACTTGCGCTGCCGTCGCGCAGGGAGTCTGCGCACTGAAAGCAGACGGCCAGATCGGAGGCGCAGCGAAGGGTCACTGAGCAGCGGCGCAATGACGACTCGGGCAACTACACGCGTGACGGGCACGGTGTATGGCGATATCGCATTGGTGGCCGAATCGTTCCTGTCGGCCGAGACGCTGTTGGGCCTGCTGGACGAACGCCGCGCGCCTGTGCCTGCCTTCGAGATCGACGACGTCTATTACTGGGCCGTCCCACCAATCGACGACTGGTTTCCTTGGTCGGCCGCTCATTCGTAAGCGCGGCAGAGCGAAAAGCATCTTGGTTAGAGGATTTCCCAGGCTTTCGTGAGAACTTCCCGCAGCGTCTGCTCGATGAAGTCGAACTCCTCCTGGCCGATGATGAGCGGGGGAGCGAGTTGGACGACGGGGTCGCCACGGTCGTCGGCGCGGCAAATCAGGCCGGCCTCGTAGAGAGCGCCCGATAAGAAGCCGCGCAGCAGCCGCTCCGATTCCGCGTTGGTGAAGGATTCGCGAGTGGCCTTGTCTTTCACCAACTCGATTCCGTAGAAGTAGCCGTCACCGCGTACTTCGCCGACGATCGGCAGGTCGTTCAGCTTTTCGAGCGTGGTCCGGAAAGCCGTTTCGTTGGAGCGAACGTGCCCGAGCAGGTC
>JBOGEK010000406.1:0-7459 GCA_050743645.1 Acidothermaceae bacterium | reverse complement strand
TGGGCGGATAGAAGATTGCCGCTGCCTGGTCGGCACCATCACTGACCAGATAGTCGGCCGCGCCCGCGGCGAGCGCCGCCGCGTGCCTGGGATCAGGGATGTCGACCCGCGACACGATGCCGAGCCGTTTGCGCTCACCGTGCAGCGCCAGCATGACGAGCGAGTTCTGCGGCGTGAAACCCACAAGGTAGGGCACGGCGTCGATCAGGTCGGCCGGGGTACGGAGACGCACCCGCGCAGGGCCAAGTTCGGTTGTCATGTCGGTAAGAGTGCTGTGGTGGTGTTGGGTGCCGCCAGCCGATGAGCCAACCCTGTGGACGACGCACATCCGGCTTGTGGACACCGTCGACTACCGATGAGTTTCGTCGCCCGCGATCGTTCTACCTACGAGACGCTCACGAGACGGAAGGACGACGCGACGATGCCAAAGATCAGACCTTGCCTGTGGTTCGACAACGACGGCGAAGCGGCGGCACTGTTCTACACCGGCCTATTCAAGAATTCCCGAATCATCGACATCGTCCGCTACGGCGAGGCCGGCCCGGGTGAGGCGGACACCGTGCTCACCGTGCTGTTCGAACTCGACGGCCGCGAGATTCTCATCCTGAACGGCGGACCCCATCACAAACTCAGCGAGGCGTTCTCACTCCAGATCGACTGTGAGACCCAAGCCGAAGTCGACACCTACTGGGCTGCTTTGTCGGACGGCGGCGCAGAGGACGCATGCGGCTGGGTCAAAGACCGGTGGGGCGTCTCGTGGCAGGTTGTGCCGACCGCACTGCCGAGGCTGCTCAGCGATCCGGATCCAGCGCGGGCTCAGCGGGCGATGACCGCGATGCTGCAGATGAGCAAGCTGAACATCGCGGAGCTGGAACAGGCTGCTGACGCGAGCTGATCCACCCGCTCGTGAGTGTCAAGGCAAGGCTGCGCCGGCACGCGAAATCCCTTCGGCAACCTTGGCTGAGAACGCAACGAACGGAGCGGCCTCGACGCGGCGCCCTGGCCCGCTGCCGACCGGTTTCCAGGTGCCGACGACCCGGCCGTCGCTCACCACGGTCGGCTTGAACATGCCGTTGCCACCGGGCACGATGCGCGCGGCGAACTCGGGTGCCACGATGGCGTTGCGATCGCCGTAGCCGAGCACGAACTCATCGAAGCCCGGCAACAAGAAAACGCCTTTGGCCACCCGCCTGAATTTCGCGAGCCTGTCAGGGGTTTCGACGTCCATGAAGTAATCGATGCCCTCGACGGTGATGCGCGCGAGTTGAGCCTGTACAAGAGAAAGCCCTAGCCGGACGTCGGAAACGCGCAACCCACTCCAGCGCACGAAATCCTTGACGCTGGCGGGACCGTGGCTGGTGAAATACCGAAACACCCATTCGGCGAGCGCTTCGTCGCGTTCGAGCGTGCGCGGTGTTTTGATCCAGTCGTCGACGAGCACGAGTTGTTGCTGGTTGCCGCGAACGGGACCGAAACAAATCACGCCGGTTTGAGCGAGATACCAGATCGTGTGGTAGGCGCGCTGGCCAGAAACGTCGAATCCTCGAGCACTAAACGAAGCGAGGAAATCGTCGCGGGTGAGCCGAGGCGAATCGTGCAGCACCTCGACGGCGATATCTCGGGCCCGGGCGAACTGCGCGTCGTCGAAGCCGAGCGCCGAATGCCGGGTGGTCGCACCGGCGATGATGCGGGCGGTGGTGAGCCCGAGCATCCACGACAAATCCTGCGAAGCGACGAAATGCAAGGTGCCGCGCATCGGCCACGACCGTACGATCTCGCCGTTATCGAGCGCAATCTCGACGTCACCACGCTTGCCGCCGTCGATACGCAACGCGATCGCCGTCAGCGCGCCGCCATAGTCTTGCGCCTGCATCGCGGTCATATGCCGGACGACGGCGGCCGCACTGGGCAGTCGTTCGCCTGCAATGTGCTGTGCTACCAGGCGAAGCAGGCCGAGCTTTGGCTGGTTGGTCAACCCGCGGCCAACCGCTTCGTGAGTCGCTCGCGGACCTCGGGCCAGTCGTCTTCGGTCATCGAATACTGCACGGTGTCGCGCCACGAGCCGTCGCGGCGAATGCGGTGCTTGCGGAGCAGGCCTTCCTTGGTGGCGCCGAGCCGCTCGACCGCGGCCTGCGACCGCGTGTTGAAAATGTCGACGTGCCACACGACGCGGGCGACGCCGAGCGTGTCGAACGCATACGTGAGCATCAGCAGCTTCGACTCGGTGTTGTGACCGGTGCGCCACCAACGCTTTCCGAGCCAGGTGTGACCGATCGACACCGTGCGCAGTGCCGGATTGATGTCGTAGTACGACGTCGTGCCGGCGAACTCGCCGGTGAGGGCGTCGATTTGCGCGTAGGGAAGGCCGTCGCCGCGCGCGCGAGCTGCGAGACTGCCGACAATGTGGCGCTCGGCATCGGCAACGGTGGCCGGTGCGCCGCCCTGCACGTTGATCCAGCGAAATACCTCCTCGGCGTCGTCGCCGGTGCCTGCAGCGGCGAGATAGCCGGGCGCGTGCTCCACCGCCAGTGGTTCGAGCCGGATCAACTGGCCACGGAGAACGGGCAAGGCGTACCAGGCGTCAGCAGAGGGCATGAGTGCATCCTTCCGAGCGAACCCGGTGTCGCGCTACTGAATTCGGCCTCGTCGACCGGCCGAAGGGGCAGTTGAGGAGTCCACGCCACGCGGTGCGAATAGGCTCGGTGCATGACAGAGACCGGGGACACGAACGCGACGATCTGGAAGTCCGACGAAGGCATCAGCGACTGGCTCGCGGGCGTCGAAGAACGCGAGCGTGCGTACCGCCCGCAGTGGGCCTTGATGGCCCAACTGCTGCCCTTCGCCACCGACGACACATTCACAGTGCTCGATCTCGGTGCAGGCACCGGCCCTGCAGCCCGGACGATTCTCGATCTATACCCGCACAGCAAGGCGATCCTGGCCGACTTCTCGACCCAGATGATGGGTGAGGCCGCGTCGGTGATGAGCGCTTACCGCGATCGGTTCGAATACGTCGAGTTCGACATGGCAGCTGGCGTTTGGCCGGCCGCACTTCCGTCGTCCGTCGATGCGGTGGTGACGTCGCTGTGCGTGCACCATCTCTCCGACGAACGAAAGCGAGGCATGTTCAGCGAGATCTTTCAACGGCTCGCGCCCGGAGGCTGGTACTTCAACTTCGATCCGGTCTCGGCCGGCGACGACCTGGTCGAAGAAGTGTGGCAGCGAACAAACGATCGAATCGACCCAGCCAGTGCGGAGAAGCGCCATCACCGCACGCCTGAAGAGCATGCGCGGTACGAAAATCATGTGCGCTATATCGTGCCGCTCGACCAGCAGCTCGGTTACTTTCGGGCTGCCGGATTCGAGGCGTGCGACGTTTACTGGAAGAAGCTCGACTACGTGATCTACGGCGGCCGCAAACCTGTCAGCAACTGACGTCCGCCGAAAAGCCCCGTTGCGCTGCGACACGCCAGCGTGTCGGAACAAAACGGGGCTACTCGACCACGGACCCACGAAGGTGCCGGGTGAACCGGCACTGCGACCTTGTTAGCCCCAGACTTCGGCGGCGGTTTCGACTATCAGCCGCAGCTTGGCGACTTCTTCGTCGTACGTCAGCACGTTTCCTTCGACGGTTGAGGAGAATCCGCACTGGGGCGACAGACACAACTGCTCCAGTGGCACGAATTTCGCGGCTTCGTCGATCCGGCGCTTGAGGTTGTCCTTGCTTTCCAGCGCACCGCGCTTGGTGGTGACCAGACCGAGCACCACGTACTTGTCGGGTGGCACGAAGCGCAGCGGCTCGAAGCCACCCGATCGCGAATCGTCGTATTCGAGGAAGAATCCGTCGACACCGAGCTGGCTGAACAAGGCTTCCGCCACGAAGTCGTAGCTGCCCTCGGCCGCCCACGACGACTGGAAGTTGCCACGACACATGTGCGTGGTGATTCGCATCGTCGGCGGCTTCGCCTCTAGCACCCGGTTGATGTTGCGAATGTAGAGCTCATGTTGATGCTCGCGGTCACCACCCATAGAGGCGATCAGCTCGCGCTGTCGCGGGTCGTTCAGATACGCGAGGCTGGTGTCGTCGAGTTGCAGGTAGGTGCAGCCAAGTTCTCCGAGTGCCCTGACTTCTTGCCTGTACGCATTCGTCAAGTCGTCCCAGAACTGGTCGAGGTCGGGGTATACCGACTCGTCGATCGCAGCTCGGCCGCCGCGATAGTGCACCATGTTCGGTGACGGGATGGTGAGCTTTGGCGTCACGCCGTCGGCTACCTGCTTTTGCAGGAACTGGAAGTGGTCGGCGAAGATCGTGTCGCTCAGGCGCACCCGCTCGTTGATTCGCAAGGCAGCAGGTGCGAAGTCGAGAGTGCCCGACTCGTTGAAGAACTGCACATGCAGCTTCTCGTCAGCTTGGCCAACCCCGCCGAGCTGGTAAATGAAATCCATGTGCCAAGCGGTGCGGCGGAACTCGCCGTCAGTTGCGGACTGCAACCCGACGTCACGCTGCATCGCCACCACATCGCGAATGCAATCGTCTTCGACGCCGTGCAGCTCGTCAGCGCCGATCTCGCCGGCAGCCTTCTTCGCCCGAGCCTGCATCAGCCGCGCTGGCCGCAACAGACTCCCGACGTGGTCGGCCCGAAATGGCGGCTCGGTGCGCTTGCTCATCGGCGATCCCTTCCCAAACGGCGGCGCGGGGTCAGAACGGATAGGGCGCGATCTCGCCGCGCATGGTTACCCACTGCGTCTCTGTGAATGCCTCGACGTTCGCAGCTGCGCCACCGAACCGCGAGCCGGTACCCGATGATCCGACGCCACCGAACGGAATCTGCGCTTCGTCGTTGACGGTCTGGTCGTTGATGTGCACGATCCCGCTCGGAATACGCTCGGCCAACTCGAGCGCCTTAAGCGGGTTGCTCGTCAAGATGCCAAGCGAGAGCCCGTATTCGGTGTCGGCCGCGAGTCGGGCGGCTTCGTCAAGAGTGGAGAACCGCATCACCGGAGCGACCGGTCCAAACACCTCCTGCGCGTACGCGGGGGTGGATTGCCCGACATCGGTCAAAACCGTGGGCCGGTAGAAGAGTTCGTCGAACGTTCCGCCGGCGGTTATGCGCGCGCCGCCCGCAACGCTCGAGGTCACCAAGGAATGAATCTTGTCGCGTTGAGCGGCGTCGATGATCGGCCCGAGTGCGACCTGTTGCGTGGCCGGGTTACCCACAGGCAATGCGTCGGCCTTTGCCGACAGCGCCTCGATATACGCGTCGGCGATGCTCTCGTGCACGAGATGGCGGCCGGTCGTCATGCAGATCTGGCCCTGATGCAGGAACGACCCGAACGCGCCCGCCGATACGGCGAGATCGAGGTCGGCGTCGTCGAGCACCACCAGCGCCGAGTTTCCGCCAAGTTCGAGATGCGCGCGCTTCAGATGCCGGGCAGCGGCTTCGCCTACCTTGCGGCCGGCCGCGGTAGAGCCGGTGAACGAAATCACCCGCACATGCGGGTCGGTGACGATCGCTTCCCCGACGTCGGCGCCGCCGGGCAGCATGTGCAGCACCCCTGAAGGCAATCCGGCGTCCTCGAAAATGCGCGCGATGACGACGCCCCCGCACACTGCTGTGCGCGGATCAGGCTTGAAGACAACGGCATTGCCGAGCGCCAACGCGGGTGCCACCGACCGAATGCCAAGGATCAGCGGCACGTTGAAAGGCGCGATCACACCGACGACGCCTGACGGTATCCGTCGAGCCATGCTGAATCTGGGCTGCTCGCTTTGCAGCACGTGGCCGGTCGGTCTCGACGGCAGAGCCGACGCTTCGAAGCATTCTTGGGCCGCTACGTGCGTCTCGAGTTGCGCCTTCGGCAACACCGAGCCCGCTTCTCTGATGATCCACCAATGGATCTCGTCGAGGTTGCGTTCGATGAGTTCGCCGGCGCGCCGCATGATGGCCGCGCGCTCCTGGAACGGTGTCGCGGCCCATTCGGGTTGGGCTTTCGCCGCGATCGCGGCCGCCTGTTCGACGTCCGCCTTGTTCGCCATGCCGATCGTGGCGAGTGACTTGCCGGTGGCCGGCTCCATAACCGGGCGCGCGCCACCGATCGACTCGCGCCATCCGTCAGAAAAGACCTGCCCCGTCCAGGTAGCCGGATCGAGCAGCGCCATGACGCCTCCTCGGACGTTGCGAGATAGCGAGAAACAGCGGGTTGACCGACGTTCGGCAAGCGAACGTTTGTTCCCTGCATGAAACTAACTGCGATGTCGGACGGCGTCAACGGCCACCACGTGCGCCCTGTTCGATCGAGTCGGTTGGTCACACCGCAGGTGACCGTTCGTTGCTTCCGCTGAGCGGAAGGGCGGGTTCCGCACGGATCGAGGCGCTACTCACAATGCCCCTAATCTCACCGGCCAGGAGGCAATCGTGATCACTGGATTCGCCAATCAGCAGTGGTACGTCGCCGCGTACTCGACCGAACTCACGGAGGGCTTGCTGGGCCGCACGATCTGCGGCGAACCAGTCGTCTTGTACCGCACCCCCGAGGGGCAGCCGGTCGCACTCGCCGACCGGTGCGTGCATCGGCAGTATCGGCTGTCGGCGAGTTCGCTGGAAGGCGACCGCGTCGTGTGCGGCTATCACGGCTTCACGTTCGATCCGTCGGGCACCTGCGTGCGGGTGCCGGGCCAGCAACGCATTCCACGCACCGCGCGAGTCAAGAGCTATCCGGTCGTCGAGCAGGACTCGCTGATCTGGCTGTGGATCGGCGACGACGCACTGGCCGACCCAAATGCCGTGCCGCGCGCGCCATGGCTCGCCAGCGACGAGTGGACGACGGTGCGCGGCATGGAGCCGCTCGCCGCCCGCTACGGCCTGCTCATCGACAACCTGATGGACCTCTCGCACGAGACCTACCTGCACGGTGGATACATCGGCACACCGGAAGTAGCCGAGACGCCGATCACGACCGAGGTCGATGAGGAGCACGGCGTCGTCTTCGTCAGCCGGCACATGGACGACGTCGCCTGCCCGCTGTTCTACGCCAAGTCGACGGGCATCGACGGTCGCATCGACCGTTGGCAGGACATCGAGTACCAGCCGCCGTGCCTGTATCTGCTGCACAACAGGGTGGCGCCCACCGGCGTGCTGCCCAATGCTGACGGCGACGACAGCCGCGCGTTTCACGTCAAGGTCGTCTACGCAATCACGCCCTCGACGGCCAACAGCACCTACGACTTCTGGGCGGTCGCCCGCGACTTCGCGCGTGACGACCAGGAAGTCAGCGAGTTCCTTGAGAACAACAACCGCACGGTCGTATTGCAAGACGTTGCGGCGCTGAATCTTCTGGAAGCTGTCATCGCCGACGAGCCGCCCGGTTATCAAGAGCTCAGCATCAACATCGACACCGGCGGGCTTGCGGCACGGCGCATGGTGACGGCGCTGATCGCGGCGGGCGCTCGCGGCAGCTC
>JBOGEK010000405.1:0-2528 GCA_050743645.1 Acidothermaceae bacterium | reverse complement strand
GTGTGGGCCTGGCGCTATGTGTTGCGACCACTGAATGTCATTCGCAGCGATGCCGCGCTGCGTTCGCAGGCGAACGCACTGCTGAGCCTGTACGGCCTTTCCGACGTCGCAGGCTCGCTGCCAGGCGTGCTGTCCTACGGAACGCAACGACGCGTCGAAATCGCGCGCGCGATGGCACGCGAGCCGCGGCTGCTGCTGCTCGATGAACCCGCAGCCGGTCTCAATGGCCACGAGGTACATCAGCTTGCCGAGATCGTGCGCGATGTTCGCGCGGCGGGCGTGACTGTCGTGCTCATCGAGCACAACATGGGTCTCGTGATGTCTCTTTGCGATCGCGTCACCGTGCTCGCGAACGGACGCGTCATCGCCGACGACGTCCCGGCCTCGGTGGCCAACAACCCACAGGTAATCTCGGCCTACCTCGGAGACTCCGGACACGACGACGTCGAACTCGCCGAGGCCGACACGTGAGCGTGCGAACCTTGCGGCGCGACAGGACGCCGGTCAACCAGCCAGCCGCCGACCTCGTCGTCGAGGATTTGTCAGTGCGCTACGGCGGCGTACGAGCCGTCCGTGGAATCTCGTTCACGGTCGCCGCGGGCGAGGCCGTCGGTCTTATCGGCGCGAACGGCGCGGGAAAGACCTCGACACTTCGTGGGCTTCTCGGTCTCATCCCGCGCAAAGCCACCCGGCTCACCCTAGGTGACGCTGACCTCCGACGCACATCAGCAAGCACGATGGTCCGTCGTGGTGTTGGCTACGTGCCCGAAGGACGCCACGTCTTCCCCGGGCTCTCCGTGGAAAAGAACCTGTTGCTCGGCGCTTACACGAAGCCCTGGCGCACCTGCGGCGACTCACTCGACGAGGTGTACGAACTCTTCCCCGTACTGAAAACGATGCGATCCCGGCTCGCGGGCGCACTCTCCGGTGGTCAGCAGCAGATGCTGGCGATCGGACGCGCCCTGATGGCACGACCACGGTTGCTCGTTCTCGACGAACCCTCGATGGGCCTGTCGCCATTGCTCGTTGACGACATAGTCGGAGTGCTTCGGCGACTCCATCGGGAAGGCCTGTCAATCTTGCTCGTCGAGCAGAACGCCAAGCTCACGTTCGCCACAACCACGCGCTGCCTCGTCATGGACCAAGGCCAGATCGTCAAAACTGGTCTCGCGGCAGATCTACGCAAGGATCCCGACGTCCGGCGGATTTATCTCGGTATGTGACGCTGACGCCCTTGCGCCGTCCGGCGTATGAGCATTGCTCCGACGCGAACGAATCGATTCGATCAGCGGAATCCGCCGCGCAGACACGGCTGGGGGTCATAGTCTCCGGACGTGCCTGGCACCAAAACGCTGATCGCCGGATTCGCGGCCGTGTGCATCGTCGCTCCCCCGATCGTCCAGGTGATCATCAGCCTGCTCCGTCGTTCGCGATCCGGCGGCGCCCACGCGGCCGGCCGAGTCGTAACGCCGACGTGGCGGCTGTCTCACAAGCTCGGCAACGTCTTCGCTCTGACCAACATCACCGGAGACGCGGCGTGCGACGTCGCGATCAGTTCAGAAGGCGCGGACGTCGAAGTGCGACCTCGCCACGCGCCGTGGCCCCGGGTCACTGACGGCGGCACGGTCGAGTTCGTGGTGATCGGCGACCCGCCCGTTACGGGCGCGATCTCGATCAAGTGGACGACGGAGAACGGCACGGCCAGGAGCGCCGAAATGAGCCTGGTCTGCGAGCCGGTTGACGGGCTGGCGCAGGCGATATGAGAGGAGCAGATCGATGTCAATGCAGGCGGTAGCAAACGACGAGCCGCGCGGGCCGTCGATCTGCTGGTGCTGTGGCACGATCGACGACCCGACCAGGCTCGTGCACCTCGGGAACCACCCGGAAGTGACCGTGTGCATTCGCTGCGCCCATTCGATCAGCAAGTGGGCGTGGGAGATCGAGGACCGGTCCCGGGCTGGGTTCGGTGTCCGGGCTCGCGATCAGTTCCGTCTGCTACGCAAAACCGTTGTCCGCCACGGCTGGCAGCACCACCGGCTCATCGGTCGCCCGCTTCGCTGGATCGGGAAGCACACGCCCTGACGAGCGAATCGCGCAGCACTGCCACATCGGGCACACCAGGCCGATGCGGTCGCACGCTGAACTATCGGCGCTCGTCGAGACGTTCGGCCGCGCCGGATCCGACGCACTCCACAACAGCGACCCGCTCGCGGCCATGTGGTCTGCAATCGGGAAGTTCGACGTCCGACAGAGGGCAGTTAGTCAAACTGTCTCGGTCTCGCCCAATTCCACGAGGTCGTGTTGGATGCGCGACTCTGCCCGGCCCGGTCCGGACTCCGCATCGAGCGTGTCGGCGGCGAGGCTCGCTGGATAGTCCGTCGAATACTGAAGGTCGTCGTTTCGCGTCTGCTCGGGGAGATTCCACTCTGGAGGCGATACGTCACGCTGAACGGATTTCAGCGGAAGTTCACCGCTAACGCCATCCTCGTCTTGTGTCGGCTCGTCGTCCGACTGTCTCGTCTTGACAG
>JBOGEK010000404.1:0-8501 GCA_050743645.1 Acidothermaceae bacterium | reverse complement strand
GGATCGCGGCCGATGTAGTCGGCCATGGCAATGACGGCCTTGGCTGCGAGATTCGACGAATCGGCCGGGACGACGTCAGCACCCTCGCCCTCGACCTCGACGACGAGCCCGTCGGCCTCGCTGACCGTCACCTCGTCGTACAGCGAGACGGCCTGGAACACGGTGGCGAGGTCGTGGAATCCGTCGGCGCGGAGCGGGCCCACGCCCAAATGCAGGTTGACCTTGGCCGGGGCGCGGACGGTGACTGACACGACCACCGATGCTATCGGCGTCCGGCCGATCGTGTCGGCGTCGACGACCGTACGGCCCGCTGCGCCCCTACCTGCATGGCAGCTTGTTCGGCCAACCGAGCAAAGGCAGCGACGTCGAGCGTCTCACCTCTCGCGCCCGGATCGATGCCGGCGGACCGTAACGCGTCTTCGGCCTCCGGCGGCGAGCCCACCCATCCGCCGAGCGCCGCCCGCAGCGTCTTGCGGCGCTGCCCGAAGGCCGCATCGACGACGGCGAACACCTGGTCGCGAGTGGCCGTCGTCCGCGGTGGTTCGCGCCGAACGAGCGCGACCAGCCCTGAGTCGACTCGCGGCGCCGGCCAGAACACCTGCCGCCCGACGGTGCCCGCCATCCGCACGTCGCCATACCAGCGCGCCTTCACCGACGGCACGCCGTAGGCCTGATGGCCCGGCCCTGCTGCCAGCCGCTCTGCCACCTCGAGCTGGACCATCACCAGCACCCGCTGCACGCTGGGCAGCAGCGCCATCAGATGCAGCAGCACAGGAACCGCGACGTTGTACGGGAGGTTGGCCACGATCGCGGACGGCGCAGGCCCCGGCAGCGCGTCGATCCGCAACGCGTCGCGCTGCACGACCGTGAGCCGGTCGGCGAGTTGGGGCACACGTCCGCCGACAGTTTCGGCGAGTAGGCCGGCCAGCCGCGGGTCGATCTCGACAGCAACAACAGATCGGACGACGGGAAGCAGCGCGAGCGTCAGCGATCCGAGTCCGGGACCCACCTCGACGACGACGTCGTCAGGGCCGACCGCGGCGGTGCGCACGATGCGCTGCACGGTCCCGCCGTCGATGACGAAGTTCTGGCCCAGCGTCTTCGTGGGCTGCAAGTCGATCGAAGCAGCGAGCGCGCGGACGTCGGTGGCACCGAGCAGCGCACGCAAGCCAGCGCCGCCCACCGCGCCGCCGACCCCGGCTACGTCGCCGCCGCCAGTCGCATCGCCACCGTCCCCGACGTCGGGGCGTGTGTTACCGATGGCTAGCCGAGCCGAAGGTCAGTTGAAGAGCAGGTGGCCGCATGTCGGCCATTGTGTCTTCCAGTTGCTGCGCGCATAGAGCAACTGTGCACGGTAGGTCTGCTCGCTCGCCGACGCGTCACTCGGAAGCCCGCTGCCGCCGACCGCGTGCCAGGTCGAGACCCTGAACTGGTACATGCCATAGAACGGGCCGTGAACGGCGTTCGGCCGCCCACCAGACTCGCAACCCGCGAGTGCTGCCCAGTTCAGGCCGTCGGCCTTCTTTGGGTACGACACCGGCACGGGTTTGGGCTTCGGCTTGGTGCCGACGAGAACGACCTGCGGCACCGGTTGCACGGTGATCTGCTTAGACACCAACGTTTTCGCGGTCTGCTTGCCGTCGGCAAAGCTCAGCTGGTAGGTGCTCACGAGCGTGCCGTTTTTGCCCGCCTGGCCCACCTGCTTGGTGCCGACGAACAACGTCGGGTCGCTCTTGGTCACGGTGGTGAACGGGATTGGCGTCGATTCGAGCGTCTGGTTGCTCGTGATGCGGACGACGATGACCGCCAGGCCATCGGATGGCCTGGTATCCAACGGAATCGACACATGGTCGGCGGGATTGACGACGATGCCGGCTTCGGTCAGTGCGTCTCCGACGGTGGCGGCCGTGGTGACGAGCACTCGCGCGTCACGGCCGACCTCGACGGTCATGGTGTGCTGCAGATCGACGTCGATGTCGAGCCCAGTGAGCGGAACTCGGGCACTGCGGTCGGCGGAGACGACAGCGCCGGTCGTTCGAAGGCCGGCCTGCGAGAGCGCTTGCGCGACGCTGCTGGCGGTGACCCAGACCTCGTGGGTCGAGCCGTCGACCGTGAGTTTGATCTGGCGACCGCGCTCGATCGAGATGGTCTCGCCGTCATGCACCGAGGCGGACGTCGCCGGGCTCAGCGCGTCGTGCGCGCCGACCGCGATGCCAGCTCGGTGGAGCACATCGCCGACCGAATGACCGTAGCTATGCAAGCTCGTGATTTTGCCATCGACGGAGACGTGCACCGTCTTGTCGAGGCCGACGTACGCCGTCGTGCCCACCACGAGCGCAGCAAGGACCACGATGTAGACCGCCGTGACTGCAAGCCTCTTACGCACAGAACTCCGTTGTTCAAAGGGTCCGGTGATTTGGGAAGCCAAAAGCAAGCACAAACGGCAGCGACAGGTCACACAAAAAATGACGGGGCTTCCCCACCCCGGCCGAACACTTTGCGAACGTAACGAACGCGTCACGCAATGGCAAGTCCGCTACGCCATTCGATCAGTTGTTTCGCGGAGTTTGCCCGATTCTTAGGACGGAATTCACCGCGTCAGCGCAGGCACCCGCGCATTAGTGGCATGCGCCACACTTCGAGGGGTCGGTCCTCCGGCCAGCAGATGCTGTTACTGATGTGACTATTGGGGCGAGTCGGCCAGGCCGAAAACTCGCTCGGCGTTGGCACAGGTGGCCGTCGCAATGTCGTCTTCAGTGACGCGCTTCACCGCGGCGAGAGCGCGCACCGTGAGCGGAATCAGATACGGCGCGTTCGGACGCCCTCGATACGGCGCGGGTGTGAGAAACGGCGCATCAGTCTCGACGAGCATCAACTCGAGCGGGACGACGGCCGCAGCTTCCCTTAGTGCAGAAGCATTTTTGAAAGTCACCGTGCCCGCGAATGACAACACGTAGCCCCGCTCGACGCAGTATCTCGACATCGAGACATCACCAGAGAAGCAATGGAACACCGTGTTGTCAGGCGCACCCACTTCTTCGAGAATGCGCAACACATCGTCGTGTGCATCGCGATCGTGAATCACCAGTGCCTTACCTGACTGCTTGGCAATCTCGATGTGAGTACGGAACGCTGCTTGCTGAACGGCCGGGTCGACGCGGTCCCAGTAGTAGTCGAGGCCGGTCTCTCCGACGGCCCGAACGTTCGGCTGCTGAGCAAGTTTCGCCAGTTCTGCGGCGTCCGAGTCGGTGAAGTTCGCTACCTCGTTCGGGTGGACGGCGACGGCAGCGAACACGTCGGGCCAAGCTGCTGCCGTTGCGGCACACCAGCGCGACGACTCCACGGTGTCGCCGACTGTGACAACCCGTCGCACCCCAACCGCCTGCGCAGCAGCGACTGCATCGGCGACCGGCAGATCCATCGCGTCGAGATGGCAGTGCGAATCGACGGTTTCGACCCGCAACGGCTCAGGCGCCGGCGGCGGATCGCCCTGCGGGCTCACGGGTTCGGCGACTCGAGCCGAGCCAGTTCTTCGTCAACGATCGACGGGTCGAGCTTCTTGAAGACTGGGGTCGGTGGCGCGACCGGAGTGCCTGCCTGCAGCGGTGTCGATTCCCAACGCCCGGTGCCCGCGTACTCGCCGGTGAGCACGGAGTACGAAGGCCCACCGTCGAGATCGTCGACCTCGACGTGCTGCGGCAACGCCGCCCACGCACCAGTGCGACCAAGCGCCTCGTGCACCTTCTGCGCGGAGTGCGGCAAGAACGGCGTCAGCAATGCCTTGCAGTCGTCGACCACTTGCAATGCCGTATGGAGCACCGTTCCCATCCGATCGCGGTCGTCTTTCAACGACCAAGGTGCCTGATCGGACAGGTATTTGTTGGCCTCAGCGACGACCTTCATCGCCTCTCCGATCGCCGCCTTCTGGCGCGAACGTTCGAGCAACTCGCCGACGGTGGCGAATGCGGCCTTCGACGACGCGAGCAGCGCTCGATCCTCGTCGGTCGGGTCGATGGCAGGCGGCACGGCACCGAAATTCTTCGCCGCCATCGAGATGCTGCGGTTGACCAGATTTCCCCAACCGGCGACGAGTTCGTCGTTGTTGCGGCGCAAGAACTCGGCCCAGGTGAAGTCGGTGTCTTGCGTCTCGGGGCCGGCCACCGCAAGGTAGTAGCGCAGCGCATCGGCGTCGTAGCGCGCCAAGAAGTCGTTGACGTAGATGACGACGCTGCGAGACGACGAGAACTTGCGGCCCTCCATCGTCAAAAACTCGCTCGACACCACCTCGTACGGCAGTGCCAATTTCCCAAGCGGACCGGGTGTTCCACCGCGCGCGCCCTCGCCGTTGTAGCCGAGCAGCTGTGCCGGCCAGATCTCGGCGTGGAACACGATGTTGTCTTTGCCCATGAAGTAGTACGCCTGCGCGTCAGGGTTTTGCCACCATGCCCGCCACGCGTCGGGATTGCCGCTGCGACGCGCCCACTCGATCGACGCGGAAAGGTAACCGACGACCGCGTCGAACCACACGTAGATGCGCTTGTCTCCGCGATCACGCCAACCGTCGAGTGGTACGGGAACACCCCAGTCGAGGTCGCGGGTGACCGACCGCGGCTTGACGTCTTCGAGCAGGTTCATCGAGAACCGGAGCACGTTCTGCCGCCAATTCGTGCGGGTCTGCAACCACGAACCGAGTGCCTCGGCAAACGCCGGCAAATCGAGGAAGTAATGCTCTTCTTCTACAAACTTCGGTGTCTCGCCGTTGATCCTGCTCTTCGGATTGATCAGCTCGACGGGATCGAGCTGGTTACCGCAGTTGTCGCATTGGTCTCCGCGGGCGCTTTCGAATCCGCAAATCGGGCACGTTCCCTCGATATAGCGGTCGGGCAACGTGCGACCGGTCGATGGCGAAATCGCGCCCATCGTGGTTTTCGAAAACAAGTAACCGTTCTTCAGCAAGGTCATGAAGATGTCTTGCGTCGTCGCGTAGTGGTTGCGCGTGGTCGTGCGCGTGAACAGGTCGTACGACAACCCGAGCGCCCGTAGGTCTTCGCCGATCACCTGGTTGTAACGGTCGGCGATCTGGCGTGCCGTGATCCCCTCACGGTCGGCCGCGACCAAGATCGGCGTGCCGTGCTCGTCGGTGCCGCTCACCATCAGCACGTCGTTGCCCGCCATGCGGTGGTACCGGCTGAACACGTCAGACGGGACGCCGAAGCCGGCGACGTGGCCGATGTGGCGAGGACCGCTGGCATAGGGCCAGGCCACCGCGGTGAGGACGTGGCGAGTCATGGTCCCCAAGGGTAGTGGGCCACTAGGTGCCGGCCGGGCGGCGGATTCAGCCGCCGTGCTTGCGGGCGACGACGGCTTCGAACACCGCCCGGCGTCCGGCCCCGGTGGCCTTGCCCACCGCGACCACCGCTTCCTTGCGCGTCATCCCGGCCAACTCCGCCGCATCGACCATGTCGACGAGCGCGGCTGCGTCGTAGTGATGGGCGGACGACGCTGCCACCGCGCCGCCCACCACGATGGTGATCTCACCCTTGACGCCGGTCGCCGCCCATGCCGCCAGCTCCGAGAGCGGACCGCGACGGACCTCCTCGTACGTCTTCGTCAGCTCGCGGCACACGGCAGCCGACCGCTCGGCGCCGAACGCGGCCACAAGGGCGTCGAGTGAATCGGCCAGCCGGTGCGGCGCCTCGAAGAACACCATCGTGCGCGCCTCGTCGGCAAGCGCGTCGAGCCGCGAACGGCGCTCCCCTGCCCGGCGCGGCAGGAATCCTTCGAAGCAGAAGCGGTCGACGGCCAGCCCCGACACCGCGAGCGCCGTCGTCACGGCCGACGGACCCGGCACAGACGTCACCGTGATGCCGGCCGCAACCGCAGCGGCAACGAGCCGGTATCCCGGATCGGAAACCGACGGCATGCCGGCGTCGGTCACCAGCACCACCCGTCGTCCGGCCCGAAGTTCTTCGATCAACTCAGGCGTGCGCGCGGCCTCGTTGGCCTCGAAGTAGGAGACGACCCGGCCGGCGAGGTGGACGCCGAGATCAGTAGCAAGGCGTTTGAGTCGGCGGGTGTCTTCGGCCGCGATCACGTCAGCGGTCGCCAACGCCTCCACCAGCCTCGGCGGGGCATCTCCCACGTTGCCGAGTGGGACGCCGGCAAGCACCAGGACGCCGAGACCCGCGTGCTGTTCGTCGTCCGCCTGCTGTTCGTCGCCCGACTGCATGGCGGCCATCAAACCAGGCAGACCGGCCCCTACGATGACGGACGTGGCCGTGACCTACACCGATCCGGCGCCTGGGGCGCCCGGAACGCCGAGCGTGGCGGAACGCTCGCCACAAACGCTTCGATCGCGGTTGGTACCGCCGTTCCTCGAGAACCCCCTGTGGGGCTGGCTCGGTCCGATCGCCGTCACGGTGCTCGCGGGTTACCTGCGGTTCAACCGGCTCCGGATCCCCAGCAGCAAGATTTTCGACGAGGTCTACTACACCCACGACGCGCACAGCCTGCTGCACCACGGCGTCGAGTTGAACAACACCGACAACGGCGCCGGCTTCATCGTGCATCCGCCCCTCGGCAAGTGGATGATCGCCGTCGGCGAATGGATCGTGCGCGATCCGGCAGGCACCAACAGCTTCGGCTGGCGGCTCAGCGCTGCGGTCGTCGGCACGCTCGCGGTGCTGATCCTCGCGCGCACTGTTCGCCGCATGACACGCTCGACATTGCTCGGCTGCGTCGCGGGCCTGCTGATGTGCCTCGACGGACTCGAATATGTGCAGAGCCGCACCTCGATGCTCGACATCTTCTTGCTGTTCTGGATCGTCGTCGCCTTCGCATTCCTCATTCTCGACCGAGATCAGGTTCGCGCTCGGCTCGCCACCAAGGTGGCCGCTATCGACGGCCCGCCCGAAAACCACAAGCCGAGGATCGGGTTCCGCTGGTGGTTGCTGTGCTGCGGCATCTCACTCGGCGCGGCCAGCGCATGCAAATGGGACGGCGCCTACTACATTCCGGCGTTCGCCCTGCTCGCACTGTTCTGGACTATGGGCGCGAAGCGTGCGGCCGGAGTCGGCTCACCGTTCGTATCGACGCTGACCCGCGACCTGCCCGGCGCGCTGTTCACGATGGCCGTCGTGCCTGTCGTCACGTACGTCGTCTCGTGGACCGGTTGGTTTCTCAACACCGGCAAGTACGCGTGGGATCGCGACTGGGCGAACAACCGCGCAACTTCGTGGGGCCTCGGCTTCATCCCGGCCTGGATTCGCAACCCCATCAGGGGTTTGTGGCATTACCACTGGGAGGCCTACAACTTCCACGTCCATCTCGACTCGTACCACAAATACCGGTCGAACGCGTGGGGCTGGCTTTTCGAGACCCGACCGGTGCTCTACTACGCCGACTATCCGCACGCGACCGACAAGCACAATCTTGGCTGCCACACCGGCGGTCTCGGTTGCGCCCGCATGATCTACGACATGGGCACGCCGGCGATCTGGTGGGCGTCGATCCCGGTCATGCTGTTCATGGTCTATCTCATTTTCAAGCGCGACTGGCGGGCCAGCGCCGCGCTGCTGCCATTCCTGTCCGGCTTCGTGCCATGGCTGTTCACGTTCAAGCGCACGATGTTCTACTTCTACTCGCTACCGCTGCTGCCTTTCATCTGCGTCGCCCTCGCGCTCACGACGGGCTATTTGCTCGGCCCCCGAGAGGCTTCGCCGAACAGACGCATGGCCGGCGCTATGGTCGCCGGCTCATATCTGCTCATCGTCGTCGTGCTGTTCTTCTATTTCCTGCCAGTGATGTCTGCGCGCACGATCCCGTTCACTAGTTGGCAACAGCACATGTGGCTCAACAGCTGGAGCGAGGACTCCGGCTCGTAGGCCGCTCATGTGGGTCTATTGTCTCGCCATCAATCGCGAACTCAGCGACGGCGAATTCGGTGAACTAGCAGGCACTCTTGAGCCCGTCGCCGCCGGGCGGCTGGGTCGAATCCAGCACCGTGAGAGCGCAGTGCGGGCGCTGCTCGGCGAAATCCTGGCGCGCACGGCATTGTCTCGACATCATGGCGGCGCGCCGTCCGATCTCGAATTTTCCGTTGGGCCACACGGAAAACCAGAGCCGCTTTTGTCTAACTGGCAGTACAACGTTTCGCACTCGGGCGACTGGGTGGTCTGCGCGGTCAGCGATTCTCAGCCGGTCGGTGTCGATGTCGAGCGAGTGCGTGCCCCCAACCTGCGAGTCGCACGACGTTACTTTCACCCGCGCGAACTAGACCGACTGCTGAAGCAGCCAGAGCACGAAAAAGCAGGTACCTTCTTCGAAATCTGGACCGCGAAAGAAAGCTTCCTCAAGGCAGTCGGCATCGGCATCAGCGTCGCGCTCAACTCCTTTTGGGCGGACGACGAAACCCGCACGATCCGCATCGACGACCCCGCGCCGTTTGCCAGACTCGGCGTCGAGATCGAGTCGGGCTGGTGTTTCGACCCACTCCCGGTCGA
>JBOGEK010000403.1:0-15771 GCA_050743645.1 Acidothermaceae bacterium | reverse complement strand
GAAGTTGGGTTTGGGCAGCAGCAGCCGTCACCTTTGGGTCGGCGTGGGCGACTGCAGGCAGCAGCGTAAGCGCCGAGAGCGCGGCAAGCCCGGCGACGCCTGCGCGCACGCTGAGACGACTGAAGCTGGAACGGACGGACGGCAACACACTATGAGGAAACGCCACGTGGGCAATCTCCTTCTTCCTCGGCGCCTACCGAGTTAGCTGACGGGTTCGGGCGGGAAGTTCGCCCTACGCTGCCTCCGGATGATCTCGCGAGAGATCACCATCGGCACCGATTCACCCCAGGGGAAGGTGGGTCCCCGGCTCCGTCTTGGCGGACGGCGGTCGGATTGCAACCGCTGCGCACCTCAACAGACTCGGCGCAGACATTCGCTGCCGCACTTTCACGACTGTCTGACGAATGCCCGGACGGCACGCTATCAGTCCGACGCCGGAGCGCAATGGTTTCGCAACATTTGGGAGCCCCAGCGCGTCGGGATTCAGCAGGCCGCCGCTCGCGAATCGGACACCGGTGCGGAGCCCGAAGGGCCCGCGACCAGGCGCAGCGGCGGCACCAGGCCGTGTTGGGCGAGCGCCGAAATAGCCGCCTGCTCAGTGGGGTCGAGTTCGACCCCGGCCGGCGGGGCGCCAAGCAACACCGTCACCACGCAGTCGGCGCAGGCGAGCCCGCGAACAGAGCAGCTGTCGCAATCGATCAACACGAGATCCTCCTCATCGTCGCCTGACCGGCTCGGGGTAGCCGGTGCCGACGTGGGAGACGTTATTGGCGGGCGCCGACAGTTCAGCGCCGCTCATCCCCTCCAGGCCGGCGGTTGACCACGTTAAGTCGGCTAGCGGCCACCTCATGGGGCGTGGGCACCCGTTGAAGCGACGGTTCGCCTGTTAAAGCGGGCAAGGCCAGTGGACAGTTCGGCGATGGTGCGGAGTGGCAGCCGGGAAGTGTCCGGCGTCGCCCCTAACGTCACCGGATGTGAGTGCGGTTGCGAACTTCCCCTTGCCGGCGCGGGCAGCTGTTCCGGTAGGGGCGCCGGTCCCAGTGCAGACGCCGGTCCCAGTGCAGACGCCCCTCGCAGTGCGGGCGCCGGTCCCAGTGCAGACCAGCATCGACGAGCTCGGCGAACCGCTTCGCGACGTGACGTTCGTCGTCGTTGACCTCGAAACGACGGGTGGCTCGCCCGCGTCGTCCGCCATCACTGAAATCGGTGCGGTGAAGGTGCGCGGCGGTGAGGTGCTCGGCGAGTTCCAGACGCTGGTGAACCCCGGCGGTTCGATCCCCCCGTTCATCGCGGTGCTCACCGGCATCACCGACGCGATGGTCGCGACGGCACCACGCATCGATTCGGTGCTGCCCGCCTTCCTCGAGTTCGCCCGCGACACCGTTCTCGTCGCGCACAACGCGCCGTTCGACGTCGGGTTCTTGAAAGCCGCCACCGCGACACTCGGCCTGACCTGGCCAGGCTTCGACTCCGTCGACACCGCACGGCTGGCGCGGCGCGTGCTCACCCGCGACGAAGCGCCCAACTGCAAGCTGGCCACGCTCGCCCAGGTGCTGCACGCGCAGGTGCAACCGACCCACCGCGCGCTCGACGACGCGCGTGCCACCGTCGACGTCTTGCATGTGCTGTTCGAGCGGCTCGCCGGGTTCGGCGTGCACTCGTTCGACGAACTGCGCACCTTCACCGGGCAGGTCACGCCGCAGCAACGCCGCAAGCGGCACCTCGCCGATGCGCTGCCACACCTGCCTGGGGTCTACCTGTTCCGCGACGAACGTGGCCGAGTGCTCTATGTCGGCAAGTCGAAAGATCTGAAGACTCGGGTGCGCAGCTATTTCACGTCGTCCGAGATGCGACAACGCATCGTCGAGATGGTCGCGGTCGCTCACGACGTCGTGCCGATCGTCTGTGCCACGGCGCTCGAGGCCGAGGTTCGCGAACTGCGGCTCATCGCCGCGCACAAGCCGCCCTACAACCGGCGGTCGAAGTTTCCCGAGCGCAGCGTGTGGGTCAAGCTCACCGTCGAGCCGCTACCGCGGTTGTCTGTCGTGCGCGAAGTCCGCGGCGACGGCGCCGCCTACCTGGGGCCGTTCGGCTCGAAGCGGTCCGCCGAGGCCGCGGTCGAGGCGTTGCATGAGGCCGTGCCGTTGCGGCAGTGCCGCACCCGGCTCAATCCTCGTCGTCCGACCGCCGCTTGTGCCCTAGCCGAGATCGGTCGCTGCGGCGCGCCGTGCGACGGCAGCCAGTCGCCTGACGACTACGCGTTGCTCGTCGCGCACGTGCGAACCGCGATCGAAACCGATGCCAGGTCGTTGGTCAAGACGCTGCTCGGCCGCATCGAAACGCTTGCCGCCGTCGAACGCTACGAAGACGCCGCAGCCGCCCGCGACCGGCTGGCCGCCTTTGTGCGTGCGGCAGCGAGAGGGCAGCGACTGCGCGCGCTGGCCGACTGCGAACAACTTGTTGCCGCGAAACCCACCGAGACGGGCGGCTACGCGGTCGTCGTCGTCCGGCATGGGCGCCTTGCCGCCACCAGCACCATCCCCCGCGGCGCCGCCCCAAGGCCTTATGTCGACGCCCTCATTGCCACCGCGGAGACCGTCAGCAGAGTCGGCGCGGGCCCAACCGCGTGCGCCACCGGCGAGGAGATCGAGTGCGTGCTGCGCTGGCTTGAGTCGCCCGGCACCCGGCTGGTCGAGGTCACCGGCAGCTGGTGCTGCCCTGCGTTCGGCGCAGGCGGTCAGCGGGCGCTGCTCGAACTCGCGCTCCTGGCGGTCGACGACGCCGACCCTTTCGGCGACCGGCGCGGCTTGCGGCCCGTCCACCAGCCGGCTCGCGAGCGACCAGCGCCTGCCGCACGGGCCGGCTAGCGGCGTTAAGGTTGCGCCTGTGATCACAGCCATCGTGCGAGTGAAGACGGCAGTCGATCGGGTGGGCGAGGTCGCTGAAGCGATCGCCGACCTTCCTGGTGTCACCGAGGTCTACTCGGTCACTGGCGAGTTCGACCTCGTCGCCTTGGTGCGGGTGCGCGCCCACGAAGAACTCGCCCAGGTGATTCCGGGCCAACTCAACAAAGTCGACGGCGTGGTCGCCACTGAGACCCACATCGCGTTTCGCACCTACTCTCGACACGACCTCGAAGCCGCGTTCTCCCTCGGGCTCGAAAGCTAGTACTGCGGCTGGGCCGCGATCTAGTGCTGCGGCCGGGCCGCGTGGCTCGCCGCCACCCAGACGTCGAGCTTGGCGGCCGCGGCACCGTCGTCGATTGCCGCAGCGCCGCGCGCCATCGCGTCCGCGAGCTGGTCGACCAGCCGGCCCGGATCGGGCCCCTCGAACGCCACCAGGCCGGCGGCCGCATTCAGCAAAACGGTGTCGCGCACCGGACCGCGCTCACCGGCGAACAGCGCCCTGGCCACCTTCGCGTTGTAGGGCGCGTCGGCGCCGCGCAGGTCGGCAGCGGTCGCCGACGTCAGCCCGAGCTCGGCCGGATCGAACGTCGCGGTCGTCACCTCGCCGCCCGAGACGATCCAGACGGACGACGTGGTGGTGGTCGTCAGTTCGTCGAGCCCGTCATCGCCGCGAAACACCAGCGCCCGGTTGCCCCGCTTCGCCAGCACGCCCGCCACGACGGCCGCCATGCGGGCATCCGCCACGCCGACGGCATTGGCGGTCGGACGCGCCGGATTCGTCAGCGGACCGAGGAAGTTGAAGACCGTCGGCACGCCGAGTTCGCGACGCGGCGCCGCGGTGAACCGAAAAGCCGGGTGGAACACCGGCGCGAAACAGAATCCGATGCCGACCGCTTCGATGCAGGCAGCGACACCCTCGCCACTGAGGTCGATCGCAACACCGAGTTCTTCGAGCAGGTCGGCGGAACCGCACGACGATGACGCGGCCCGGTTGCCGTGCTTGGCGATGTTGACACCGGCCGCGGCTGCAACGACCGCGGCCATCGTCGAGATGTTGACCGTGTGGGCGCGGTCACCGCCCGATCCGACGATGTCGAGGGCTTCGCCGATCGGGGGCACCGGATTGGCGAACTCGACCATGGTGTTCGCCAGACCGCTGACCTCGTCGGCGGTTTCGCCCTTTGCCCGCAACGAGATTGCGAACCCGGCGACCTGTGCCGGCGTGGCCTCGCCGCTCATGATTTGGTGCATCGCCCACGCAGTGTCGGCCGCGCTTAGGTGCTCGTTTCGCAGCAGTGCTGACAAGAACTCTGGCCAGCTGCGCGTGCTGTCGGCGTCCGGCATGGTCGTGACCATCGGGCGAACCCAGCCGGCTTCAGCGAACCGGTGTGCGGGCGAGCCGGCGCCGCATGAGCTCGGCCACCGCCGGTGCGAGAGTCAACCCGTCGATCGGGTGCGGCACCGCAGCATCGGCCCGCGACCACGAGGCGAGCCACGCGTCGTCGCGGCGGCCGGTGAGGATCAGGATCGGGGGGCAGTTGTAGATCTCGTCCTTGAGCTGCCGGCAGATCCCCATGCCGCCGGTCGGAACGGCTTCGCCGTCGAGAACGAGGACGTCGATACCCCCGCGGTCGACTGTCTCGATCACCGCTCGCTGCGTTGCGCACTCGACGTATTCGAGTTGCGGGACGTCGGTCGCAGGCCGTCGTCCGACCGCGAGGCGAACCCGCTCGCGCGTCGTGATGTCATCGCTGTAGACGAGCACGGTCATCGTCTCGGGCTGCGTCGCGGGCTGCGCGGCGACCGAACCGTGCGCCGACTCGACGCTGCTCATAGGACTCCTCAAGCGGGCGGGACGGACGGAACGCCAAAACGAGGCGCGCCAAGAACGAGGCCAAGAACGAAGCGCGGCAAACCTTCAGCGGTTCGCCCCGGATGCTATCGCCCGGGCATGTTGCGAGTGACTTCGCGGTGACGAAAGCGGGGCGACGCGCCCACGAATAGGGGGTCGAGGTGTGCCGCCCGATCGGTGTAGCAATAATGGCGTCCGTGGCGACCGCGACGACCTTGGGCAAGAACCGTGCACATGGCTCCTTGACCCGTCCCAGCTTGGTAAGCGTCGGCACAGTCGTGTGGCTGTCGTCCGAACTGATGTTCTTCGCGGCGCTGTTCGCGATCTACTTCACGATCAGGTCGGTGAACGCCCAATGGCCGATGGCCGTCAGCGGCAACATCACTGATTCGGTCAAACTCGACGTGCCGTTCGACGGTGCCATCACGATCATCTTGGTGCTCTCCAGTGTCACCTGCCAGCTCGGTGTCATTGCTGCAGAAGAGCGCCGGTTGCGTCGCAGTGGCGCGCTCTTCAAAATCTGGACGTGGGGCCTGCGTGAATGGTTCATCCTCACGTTCTGCATGGGCTCGATCTTCGTGGCAGGCCAGTGCATCGAGTACACGAAGTACGTAAGCGACTACATGGACGGCGTCAACGGCATGACGATTTCGTCGTCCGCCTACGGCTCGATTTTCTTCCTGGCTACGGGATTTCACGCGCTGCACGTCACCGGTGGGCTGTTCGCCTTCGTCTTTTTGCTGCTCCGCCTGTCGAAGGGCCGCTTCACGCCCGAGAAGGTGACGAGCACGATCGTCGTCTCGTACTACTGGCACTTCGTCGACGTCGTCTGGATCGGTCTGTTCTCGACGATCTTCCTGATCCAATGACGGCCAGTCCGACCTCGCATCAACAGAATCGGTGGTTGCGTTGAGTTCACTCGCAGCACCCGTCGGTCGACCGGCGGGTCGACGGCGGCGACGGCTGGCCGGCTACGCCGTGCTGCTCGCGGCGTTGATCGGCGTCGGCTCGGTCTACGGGTTCGCAACCTCGCGCGGCTCCGCAGCGGCCGGTAACCCGAGCCAGCAGGTGCTCGCAGGCAAATCACTGTTCTTGCAAGGCTGCTCGAGCTGCCATGGCCTCGCGGCTGAGGGTGGCACCGACGCGCCGTCCCTGATCGGCGTCGGCGCCGCGGCTGTCGACTTCCAGGTCAGCACCGGGCGGATGCCGTTGCGGCAAGAGGGCGCCCAGGCCGAGCGCAAGCCTCCTCGCTACACGAGCGACCAGATCGCCCAGCTCGCTGCGTTCGTCGCATCGCTTGGCCCGGGCCCTGCGGTTCCCGGCAAGGACCAGTACACGCCATCCGGCGCCGACATGGGTTTGGGCGGCAACCTCTTCCGGACGAACTGCTCGTCGTGCCACAACTTCGTCGGTGCAGGCGGCGCGCTGGCCGACGGCAAACACGCGCCGTCGCTCGCCAATGCCACCGACAAACAGATTTACGAGGCGCTGCTGACCGGCCCCGGCACGATGCCGGCCTTCTCCGACAAGCAACTCACTGAGCCAGAAAAGCAAGACATCATCGCGTACGTGCAAGGCTTGAAGGCCACACCTGATCCCGGTGGTGCGAATCTCGGCAGGTCGGGCGCGGTGGCCGAAGGTCTGGTGGCCTTCCTCGCCGGCATCGTGGCACTGGGTGGCGTCGCCATGTGGATCGGCGCCAGGGCTAAGAGGGCGTCATGAGCGAACATCACACCTCGTCGGGCACGCACCTGACGACTCCGGCAATCCCTGTCCAGGGCGCCGAGGAGACCGGCGCGCTGCGCCCACCCGTGGTCGAACCGGTTACCCGCCCGCAAGACGCCGACCCCAAGCGCGCCAAGCGGGCCGAGCGGATCATCGCGTTGTTCTTCACGCTCTCCGCCGTCGGCACGATCGGCTTCATCGCGGCCTACGTCGCCTACCATCCGATCAACTCGACGTCGGAGACGCAGAAGTCAGACCTCTGGCTCGGATTGAGCCTGGGCCTGACCCTCGCCGGGTTAGCCGCCGGGATTATTGCCTGGGTGCGCTGGTTGATGCCCGCCCACGAGACGCTGCAAGAGCGACACGAGATGGCGTCATCCGACGACGACCTCGAATCCGCCGCGCAGATCGTCATGACCGGCTACCAGGAGACCGGCCTGCCGCGCCGGTCGCTGCTCAAGCGGTCGCTCGGCCTGTCGCTAGGCCTGCTAGCGCTGCCGCCCGTCGTCTTGCTGCGAGACCTCGGACCGTTGCCGCGCAAAAGCTTGCGCACGACCCTGTGGGCGAAGAACTCGCCGCTGCTAAATGCAGAGACCGGCGACCCGGTCAAGCTGGGCGACCTCGAAGTCGGCAGCTTCACGACGGTCGTGCCGAAGCGCGTCGAGGACATGAGCGAAGAAGATTACGCCAAAGCGCCGGTGCTGCTGATCCGTCTCGAGCCGGGCATCAATAATCCGGCACCGGGCCGTGAGAACTGGGCGTACCAAGACCACGTCGCGTATTCGAAGATCTGCACGCACGTCGGTTGCCCGGTCGGGCTATACCAAAAGCAGAGCCACAAGCTGCTCTGCCCGTGCCACCAATCCACCTTCCTGGTGCCGCAAGCGTGCAAGGTCGTCTTCGGCCCCGCGGCCCGAAACCTGCCCCAGTTGCCGATCACCGTCAATGACAATGGCGAGTTCATCGCGACTGCCGGATTCGACCAACCGGTGGGTCCGAGCTTCTGGGAGCGCGGATGACCTTCAGCGACCCGGGCTCGCGGCCGACGAACGCGCCTTCGTCGTCAGGCACGCCCGCACGTGCGCAGGCCGCGCCTCGGCCGCTGAAGAAAGTCATCGGCGAGATCGACGCCCGCTTCGGCAGTGCCGGGTTTCTGAAGCGCAACCTGAACAAGGTCTTTCCTGACCACTGGTCGTTCATGTTGGGCGAGATCGCGCTCTATTCGTTCATCGTGTTGCTGTTGTCGGGCACCTTCTTGACGCTGTTCTTCCGGCCGGGCGAGAACATGGTGACCTACCAGGGCAATTACATGCCGCTGCAGGGCATCAAGATGACCGAGGCGTTCGAATCGACTCTTCGGCTGTCGTTCGACATCCGTGGCGGCCTGCTTATGAGGCAGATCCACCACTGGGCCGCGTTGATCTTCATGGCAGCGATCGTCTGCCACATGTGCCGAATCTTCTTCACTGGCGCGTTCCGCAAGCCGCGCGAGACGAACTGGCTCATCGGGTTCGGCCTGATGACGCTGGGCATCTTCGAAGGTTTCTGCGGGTACTCGCTGCCCGACGACTTGCTGTCGGGCACCGGCCTGCGTATCGCCTACGGCGTCGCCGAATCGATCCCGATCGTCGGCACCTACGTCGCGGAGTTCGCGTTCGGCGGCCAATTCCCGGGCGCCGACCTGATTCCACGGCTTTACGTCGTCCATATCTTGCTGATCCCGGGTTTGCTGCTCGGCTTGATCACCGCGCACATGCTCATCATGTGGCACCAGAAGCACACCCAATGGCCCGACGCCCACCGCAACAACACGAACGTGGTCGGTGCGCCGTTCTACCCGGCCTTCATGGCGAAGACCGGCGGTTTCTTCTTCGCGGTGTTCGCAGTCATCTCCGTCTTGTCCGCTGTCGTGCAGATCAACCCGGTGTGGTTGTACGGCCCGTACAACCCGGCACAGGTCGGCGCGGGATCGCAGCCCGACTTTTACATCGGATGGCTCGAAGGCTCGTTGCGCATGATGCCCAACTGGGAAAACAACTTCCTCGGGCACACGATCAGCTGGAACGTGTTATTCCCTGCAGTATTGCTGCCCGGGCTGCTATTTACCGTGATCGCGGTTTATCCATTCGTCGAGGCCTGGGCCACGAAGGATCATGCAGAACATCACGTCTGCGATCGGCCACGCAACAAACCCGGCCGTACCGCGTTCGGCGCGATGATGATCGCCTACTTCGCGATTCTGCTGCTCGCCGGCGGCAACGACCTGATCGCCGACCACTTCCACGTCAGCTTGTATGCCACCACCTGGTTCTTCCGCATCACGTTCTTGGTCGTGCCGCCATTCGTCTTCTGGCTGACCAGGCGAGCCTGCCTCGGGCTGCAACGAAAAGACCTGCACAGCGCCGAGCACGGTTTCGAGACCGGTCGCATAGTGATGCTGCCCAACGGCGAGTTCATCGAGGTCGAGGCAGCACTTTCCGAAGACCGGATCGCGCGGATGGGACTCCCCTACCGCCAGAGTGCGGCGCCCGAACTACCTGCCGGCGTCGACGAACATGGTGTGCGGTCTCGCACGCAGAGCAGCATCGTCGAGAAGGTGCGCGGCAAGGTCGGCGCCTTCATCTACGAGCCAGCCGTCGAAGAAGAGCATGCCAACGGCCACGAAGCCGCGCACCAGCCGAGCCTGACGGCCGGCAGCGGTGACGGTACTCCGAGCGGCGACTAGCTCCACGATCGCTCGTCCCTCAGATCGGGGCGGGTTGGAGCGGGGCTGAACTGCCGAGCGCAGCTACTCCCCAACGATCGTCGTCATTGCTTGCGTGCACGAATCTGCGATGTGCGTGGGCTGCAGATCGGCAGCGCGCTACTCGCGGTGCCGCCGCGGCGCGGGGCCGACTGCCGCGGCGCGGGTGTCGCTCAGGACGTGTGGACGCCGCGGTAGTACTCGAGCACGAAACCCAACGCTGAGATGACGACACACATGAGTCCGACGATGCACAACCACCACGCGAACACGACGCCGACCGCAGTGAGTGCCACCGAACCGGCGGTGAACAGCGGCCACCAGCTGTGCGGACTGAAGAAGCCGTATTCTCCTGCTGCTTCGGCGATGTCTGCGTCTGGCCGGTCTTCAGGTCGAAGGCCGGTGCGGCGACCGGTGACGAACAGGTAGAAGCCGACCAAGAATCCCAGTGCGACGGCGAGCGCCAGCGCAGTGGTGCCTGTCGGATCATGCGACGTGTACCAGTACACGACGTCAGCGCCGGCGAAAAAGATTGCAACACCGGCGAACAGCAGTCCTTCGACCTTCATTTAGACGTCGCCCCCTTCGCCTGCGGAGACGGAGACCGGTTCTGGTAGTGCGGGCCGACCGGCAATCTCGGGATGATGCAGGTCGAAGGCGGGCCGCTCGGAGCGAATCCGTGGCAAGCGGGTGAAGTTGTGTCGCGGTGGCGGGCAAGACGTCGCCCATTCCAGCGAGGCACCCCAACCCCACGGGTCGTCGACTTCGACTTGTGCGCCAGTGCGCCACGTGCTCCAGACATTGATGAAGAACGGGATCATCGAGATGCCGAGCAGGAAGGCACCCAGGGTCGACACCGTGTTCAGTAGCGTGAAGCCGTCGGTGGGCAGGTAGTCGGCGATGCGCCGAGGCATGCCTTCAACGCCCAGCCAGTGCTGCACCAAGAAGGTGGTGTGGAAGCCCACGAACAACAGCCAGAAGTGCACCTTGCCGAGACGCTCATTGAGCATCTTGCCGGTCATCTTCGGCCACCAGAAGTAGAACCCACCGAACATCGAGAACACCACGGTGCCGAAGAGCACGTAGTGGAAGTGAGCCACCACGAAATAGGTGTCGGTGACGTGCCAGTCGAGCGGCGGCGACGCGAGGATGACGCCGGTGAGCCCACCGAACAGGAACGTGGTGAGAAAGCCCAACGCCCACAGCAAGGGTGTGTCGAAACTGAGCTGCCCTCGCCACATCGTGCCGATCCAGTTGAAGAATTTCACGCCGGTCGGCACCGCAATCAAGAACGTCATCAGCGAGAAGAACGGCAGTAACACCGCGCCGGTCGAGAACATGTGGTGTGCCCACACGGTCATCGACAAACCTGAGATCGCGATCGTCGCGAAGACCAAACCTTTGTAACCGAAGCATGGCTTGCGAGAAAACACCGGGAAGATCTCGCTGACGATGCCGAAGAACGGGATCGCGACGATGTAGACCTCGGGATGGCCGAAGAACCAGAACAAGTGCTGCCACAGAATTGCACCGCCGTTGGCGGTGTCGAAAATGTGTGCGCCAAGTTTGCGGTCGGCCTCGAGACAGAGCAGCGCCGCAGCCAGCACCGGGAACGCGAGCAGCACGAGCAACGACGTGAGCAGGATGTTCCAGGTGAAGATCGGCATGCGGAACATCGTCATACCAGGCGCGCGCATCACAAGGATCGTCGTGACGAAGTTGACGCCACCGAGGATCGTGCCGAGGCCTGAGATGACGAGCCCCATGATCCACATGTCACCGCCGACGGTCGGCGAGTGCTGGATATTCGTGAGCGGGGTGTAGGCGTACCAGCCGAAGTCGGCAGCACCGCCGGGGGTCAAGAAGCCACCCACCGTGATGAGGCCGCCGAACAAGAACAGGTAATAGCTGAAGATGTTCAACCGGGGAAACGCGACGTCGGGCGCACCGATCTGCAACGGCATGATGACGTTCGCGAACCCGATGAAAAGCGGCGTGGCGAACAGCAGCAGCATGATCGTGCCGTGCATTGTGAACAGCTGGTTGAACTGTTCGTTCGTCAGGTATTGCAAGCCCGGCCGCGCGAGTTCGGCGCGCATCATCAGCGCCATGATGCCCGCGAGCAGGAAGAACCCGAACGACGTGAAAAGGTAGAGCTGACCGATCAGCTTGTGGTCAGTGGTCGTGATCCAGTTGACGAAAGCGGAGCCGCGGCGGCTCGGCTCGCGGCGGATGGGCTGCACGTAAGTGGCGCTGGTCACGAGGAACTCCCCGAGTTGAGCTGAGCAGACATCTTTTTAAGGTCAGCGTTGTAGGTGGCCTTGTCGACGATCTTCAGGTAAAAAATCATCTGGTCGTGGTTGAGACCACAAAGCTCGGTGCAGCGCCCGATGTAGGTGTGGCCTGCCTTGTCGGCGTCGATGTTGACCTCGAACTCATTCGTGCGGCCCGGGATCACGTCACGCTTGAACAAAAACGCGGGCACCCAGAACGCGTGAATAACGTCGGGTGACACCAGCTTGAATCGAACCGACTCCCCGGCCGGCAGCTCGAGCGTGGCGGGGTTGCCGTGCGCCGCGTCTCCGGTGACCTGAGCCACGGTGTGCGCCGTCTTGTCGTCGGCGCTGCTCAGATAGTTGAACTGCCAGTCCCATTGGAAGCCGACGACTTCGACGGTGACGTCGGGATGCGGCGACAGTTTGTCGATCGCGTTCTCGTCGCGCGCAGTGAAGTAGAAGAAGATCGCTACGAAGATAATCGGGACGACCGTGTAAATAATCTCGATCGGCCCGTTGTACGTGAGCTGCGGCGGCGCGGCCTCACTGCGCTTGCGATACGCAACCACGCACCAGATGATCAGGCCCCATACCAGGCAGCCGACGAATAGTGCGGCGATCCAACTTCCCTGCCAGAGCAGCAGAATCCGGTGGCCCTGGGCGGTGATCGGCTTGGGCATCGCGAGTCGTGGCAGGTCATTGGTCGAACAGCCGGCAGTAAGCGCAAGGATCATCGCGACGAGTGCGGTTCTGCTCGTCACACGACGCAGGCGGCCAGGCTGACGTGCCGCTTGTCGGGGCGATCCGTCGGTGCGAGTGGAGCTCACGTGTCGCCTTCCGTGGTGCCGTGACGGTTAGAAGACGACGCTCCCGCCGTCCGCTACAGGGCCGCCACGACCCTACTCCAGACGCGTCAGCGGATCGGCAAGAGGGCGGCTCATTCAGAGCGGTGTCGTGCCCGGGTGCGAGGTCGTTCAGACCTCAGTCGACTCGACGATCCGATCGATCTCGGACGCCGCGGCTTCGCCGAACTGGGACGCGAAGCGCTCGTGGAATTCGGCCGGCTTGATCTGGTACTCCTGCGTGCCGACCGTCTCGAGCACGTACGTCGCGAGCAAGGAACCGATCTGCGCGCACCGCTCGAGTCCGACGCCCCACGCCATGCCGGCAAGAAACCCTGACCGAAACGCATCACCGACTCCGGTGGGATCTGCCCGACGGGACTCCGGCACCGCCGTTACCCGGATCGGCGTCTCCCCCTGTCGCTCGACCACGACGCCGTCGGCCCCAAGCGTCGTGATCCGCACACCGACCCGGGACAGCACTTCACCATCGGACCAGCCGGTCTTGCTTTCGGTGAGTGCCTTTTCGTAGTCGTTGGTGAACAGCAATGCCGCGCCGTCGACGAGCCGGCGGATCTCGGGGCCCTCCATGCGCGCCAGTTGCTGCGACGGGTCCGCGACGAACGGGTAACCACGCTCGCGGCATTCGTCGGTGTGCCGCAACATCGCCTCGGGGTCGTTGGGACTGATGACCACGAGGTCGAGCCCGCCGAGCCGTTGCGCGACCGGCAGCAGCTCGATCAAGCGGGCCTCGCTCATGGCACCGGCATAGAACGACGCGATCTGGTTCTGATCAGCGTCAGTGGTGCACAAGAACCGCGCGGTGTGGTGCAGCTCCGAAACGTAGACCGACCCGGTGTCGATGCCGTGGCGGTCGAGCCAGGAACGGTAGTCGTCGAAGTCTGCGCCGACCGCTCCGACCAACGTGGGCCGCAAGCCGAGCGCGGCCATGCCGAAGCAGATGTTGGCCCCCACGCCACCGCGCCGCACCTCGAGTGCGTCGACGAGGAATGACAGCGAAACCCGGTGCAGCTGGTCGGGCATCAACTGATCGGCGAACTTGCCCGGGAAGAACATCAAATGATCGGTGGCGATGGATCCCGTGACGGCGATACGCACTGGTCGGCTCCAGAATCGGTAGGCGAAAGACAAGCAGAAGGCCTCACCGCGTTAGAGGCGAGGCCAACTGCCGATGCAGGCGATCAGTGTGTCGGACGATCGGTGGTGTACAGCGACCGGTGGCTTAGTGGAACGAGTCGCCGCAGGCGCACGAGCCGCCAGCGTTCGGATTGTCGATCGTGAAGCCCTGCTTCTCGATGGTGTCGACGAAGTCGATCGAGGCGCCCATCAGGTACGGCGCGCTCATCTTGTCGACGACGACGTTGACGCCGCCGAAGTCTTGCACCTGGTCGCCGTCGACCGAGCGGTCGTCGAAGTAGAGCTGGTAGCGCAGGCCCGAACAACCGCCGGGCTGGACAGCCACCCGTAGCGCGAGGTCGGTGCGGCCTTCCTGGTCGAGCAGCGCTTTCACCTTCGCAGCGGCGGTGTCAGTAAGCAGGACGCCGGTGCTGGTGGTCGGTGCGCTCTCGTGAACTGCCGTTTCGCTCTCAACGGTCATGGACTTGCTCCCTGGAGTGGTCGGTTCTCATGCCATGGTCGCACAGGCACGGCGGCGATGACACCTACGTCATACCGGGCGCAACGCGAAATCATGCGTGCGCCATTCCGCCTTCTGGCGGGTGAATCTCACAAGCCCGGCGCTCCCCAGACGGGGAACCACCGGTTCAGCTCGGGCTCAACTTTCATGTCGTCGGCCAGTGCGCCCTGGATCTGGATCTCCAGGGCGTTGTCACGACGCTGGTCGCCGCCCGGTATCGGGGCGAACGGATAGAAGGTGCCGCGCTTGTACAGGTAGACCAGCGCCACCCGTCGTCCGTCTGGGTGCAAGAACGACACGAGCGAGCACAGCAGTGCCGGACCGAAGCCGGCGTCTTGCAGGCTGCTGTTCACCGCGTGAAGATCGGTGACCAGGCCCGGCACGTCCGCCGGGTCGTGCCGCACGAGCAACCAGGTAAAGCCGAATTTGTCGGCACTGAGCTCGACCTTCGGCCCCTGGTCGGCGTCGAGCAGCTGCTGGACGTCGGCTTGGGTGCGAGCGAACGCGGCGCCCTCAGCCGGCTTGTAGCAAACCGAACCGAGCCCGGACGACGTAAAGCCGAGCCCGGCTTGCATCGTGATCGCGGCCGACGGCAGGGCGAACAGGTCGTCGAGGTTGGCCTTCACCGGCTTGGTACGGCCGAGCAGCGAATCGAGGAACCCCATCGGCGGCTCAGCGACCTTCGCCGAGTTCGCGGGATATCTCGGCGAGCTGCTGCAGCCGGCGCTCAAGGCTCGGGTGTGTCGAGAACAGCGACGAAAGCGACGCGCCCTTCGCGAGCGCCGGCGTGAAGAAGAACGCGTTGAACGCTTCCGCAGAGCGCAGGTCGCGGGTCGGGATCTGCCCCATCGCACCGGTGACCTTCTGCAGCGCGCTGGCCAGCGACGACGGACGTCCGGTGAGCAGTGCACCCGACCGGTCGGCCGACAACTCGCGGTAGCGCGATAAGGCGCGGATGAGTAGGAAGCTCACCGCGTAGACGACCGCCGAGACGATCATCACGAAGAACGCGATCATCGCGGTGTTTTGATCGTTGCGCCCGCGCCGGTTGCCGCCGCTCCCGCCGAACATCTCGGCGTAGAACGCGAACCGGGTGATGATGCCCGCCAGCACGCCCAGGAACGAGGCGATCGTCATGACGGCGACGTCGTGATGGGCCACGTGCGACATCTCGTGGGCGAGCACGCCTTCGAGCTCTTCGGCGTCCAATCTGCGCATGATGCCGGTGGTGGCGCAGACAACCGCGCGCTTCTGGCTGCGTCCGGTGGCGAAGGCGTTGGGCACGTCGCTGTCGGCGAGGGCCACCTTGGGCTTCGGCGTGTTCGACATCGCGCACAGCCGGTCGACGATCGCGTGCAGCTGTGGCGCCTCTTCGGGCGTGACGATGCGGCCGTGCATGGCGAACAGCGCTATACGGTCGGAGGCGAAGAACTGGATGAAGAAGAACCCGCCGACGACGATCACGATCAACTGCCACGCGACGTTGACTGCGAGCAGCGCGCCGACGAACACGACGTAGAGCAGGCCGAGCAGGAACATCACGAGGAACATGCGTGAGACGAGGCCGCGGTCGGCGGCGAATCGGGAACGGGAACGGGCCATAGACGAGTGCAGCAGCTCAGCCAGGGATCAAACCCTCGTCGCCGAGTAGCGCACGCACCTCCTCCAAAGTTGATTCAGCGGCAGGCAACACCAGCTCTGATGGCCCGAGGTAGTCGTCGGCAACGCGAGTGCCTGCCTCTCGCACGAGAGCGAGAAGTTCGGCGAGGT
>JBOGEK010000402.1:0-3274 GCA_050743645.1 Acidothermaceae bacterium | reverse complement strand
GCCTACAGCCGCGACCCGCGCAACGTGGCCAAGAAGGCCGAGGCATACCTCGCGAGCACCGGAATTGCCGACACCTGCTACTTCGGCGCCGAGGCGGAGTTCTACGTCTTCGACGACGTGCGGTTCGAGACGAACTCACACGAGAGCTACTACCACATCGATGCCGAGGCGGGTGTCTGGAACACCGGCCGCGCCGAAGAGGGCGGCAACCGCGGCTACAAGGTGCGCAACAAGGGCGGCTACTTCCCGGTCGCACCGGTGGATCACTACGCCGACCTGCGTGCCGAGATGACCCGCGCGCTGATCAACGCGGGCCTGCAGGTCGAGCGCCAGCACCACGAGGTGGGCAGCGCCGGCCAGGCCGAGATCAACTACAGGTTCAACACCTTGCTGAAGTCCGGCGACGACTTGATGACGTTCAAATACATCATCAAGAACGTCGCCTGGCGCAATGGCAAGACGGCCACCTTCATGCCGAAGCCGGTGTTCGGCGACAACGGTTCTGGCATGCACTGCCACCAGAGCTTGTGGAAGGACGGCGCTCCGCTGTTCTACGACGAGTTGGGCTACGCCGGCTTGTCAGACATGGCGCGGCACTACATCGGCGGCCTGCTTAAGCACGCCCCGTCGCTGCTCGCGTTCACCAACCCAACGGTGAACAGCTACCACCGCCTGGTGCCGGGCTTCGAGGCGCCGGTCAACCTGGTCTACAGCCAGCGCAACCGGTCGGCCTGCATCCGCATCCCGATCACCGGAAACAACCCGAAAGCTAAGCGCCTCGAGTTCCGGGTGCCCGACCCGTCGTGCAACCCCTACCTCGCGTTCTCGGCGATGATGATGGCCGGGCTTGACGGCATCAAGAACAAGATCGAGCCGCTCGACCCGGTCGACAAGGACCTCTACGAGTTGCCGCCCGAGGAGCACGCGAACGTGCCGCAGGTGCCGGGCTCCCTTCCCGAGGTCTTGCTCGCGCTCGAGGCCGACCAGGACTACCTGCTCGAAGGCGGCGTCTTCACCAAGGACCTCATCGAGACCTGGATCGACTACAAGCGCACCAACGAAGTCGACGCGATCCGGCTCCGTCCACACCCGCACGAATTCGAGCTCTACTTCGACATCTGACGAGTGAGCGAAGCGAGCCCCGCAAGGTGTCGAACATTTAGCAGCGCGACATCTGATGCGCGCGCGTGAGTGCCGGTGACCGCCTGCTGGTGCAGGCGGTCAACGCATTTCCCGGAGCGAGCGAGCCCGCCCGCTGCTAAGCGGAAACTCTCGTGTGCGATATAGGGCTGGAAGTTTCCGCCTAGCGGGTGCGGGGCTGGTGGCAGCGCAGCGTCGTTTCGGCGAGATCGTCAGAACCCTCCTGTAGCGTTCGGCGTGCCGCCCGCCCAGACGCGGATGGGACGAGAGGATCTGCGTTGTGACTTCGCCCGCCCAGGAAGCTTTCGATCTCGATCGCACGAGCGCTGTCGCAGATGCAATCGCCCGGGCGTCGAGCTTCCCTCGACTTCGCTACATGGGCTCGAAATACAAACTCGTGCCGCATCTTGCTCAGGTGTTCGCCGACCTCGGCGGTCGTACGGCACTCGACGCCTTCTCCGGCAGCGGGGTCGTCTCGTTCTCGCTCAAGGCACTCGGCTACGCGGTCACGTCGAACGATTTCTTGGCATTCCCTGCCGCAATCGCTCGCGCGACCGTCGTCAACCAGACGACGCTTTTGACCGAGGCCGATCTCGACTTCATCTGCGGTCCGGCTAGCGACGACCGCGATTTCATCAGTCGCACGTTCGCCGGCCTGTACTTCACGCCAGATGACCTCCGCTTCCTAGATGCCGCCTGGTCGAACATCGAACTCTTGGCTGCGCCAAAAAAGGATCTTGCGATCGCGGCGCTGGTCCTCTCCGCAGCACGAAAGCAACCTCGCGGAGTGTTCACCGTTACTTCCCTCCGCTACGACGACGGCAGACGCGATCTCCACCTGCCCCTGGCCGAACACTTCCGAGAGCGAGCCGCCGCCTACAACAGCGTCATTTTCGATAATTGCCAGGTCAACACAGCAATCTGTGCCGAGATCAAGGATGTCGACAACGCTGGCTTCGACATCGTCTATCTCGATCCGCCCTACGCGCCGCCGCGAGACGACAACTGCTACATCAAGCGGTACCACTTCCTCGAGGGGTTGAGCGTCTACTGGCGTGATTTGCAGATCATGCACCAGACGCAAACGAAGAAGCTGGCGAAGCGCTTTACTCCGTTCTCGTACAAGCACACGATCGTCGCCGCGCTCGCCGACACGTTCGAGCGCTTCCGTGATTCGACGATCGTGTTGTCCTACTCGTCGAACGCGGTACCCGACCACGCCGTTATCTCAGCACTTTTGCGCGAGGTGAAGGGCACCGTCGAGATGCGACCGATCGAACACCGGTACTCATTCGGCACCCATGCCAACGCAGCGCGCCGAACCGCTGACGAATACTTGTTCATCGGGTACTGACATGTCGGTCACTCCGTTCGACGACTACGTTGCCTCGCTCGGGCGTCTAACAATTCACGTCGACCCGACCGCAAGCACTCCCGCCGCTGCGGCAATCAAAGCGGCTGTTGCCTCGCTCGGTGACCTCCCGTCCATTGACGTACGGAGCATTGTCGAATGGGTGCAGGCGAACCCGGCCGCAGTGCCGGTGCTCGGGCTGGCGGTTGGGTTGTCGCAAGAAAAGCTACGTAACACGCTGATGCACGCGTTCGCCACCGCGGGGTGGTCGCACCTGGCGAAACAACGGCCTCATGAACTCATCGCCATGTTCGATCGAGACTTCGACCTCATCAGGCTGCTCGTCGTCCAGCTAAACCGCAGTTACGAATTCGGAGATGTGCTTGTCGCGCGTGCGGGCACAAAGGTCACAGCGTCAAGCGCCGGTGCGTCCGGCCGTCGGGTCGAAGATGACATCGAAGCGATCGCCCGCGATCTAGGCATCCCGTACGTCCTGCGAACTCGATTCAGTGGAAGGAATGGCCGCACGGCACCGTGCGATCTTGCCATGCCGACGAAGGATGAGGCACAGATCGTTGTCGCCGCGAAGGGATTCGACTCGACCGGCTCGAAGTTGACCGACGCGGTTCGCGAAATCGAGGAGATGGCCGACGTCCGATTGCCAAGGCAGTTCGTGATGGCAGTGATTGACGGGATCGGCTGGAAGAGCCGCATTTCCGATCTTCGTCGGATCCATCAGCTTTGGGAGCGCCGACAAATCGACGGGATGTACACGCTTGCGAG